>NZ_JAANBJ010000039.1:0-179462 GCF_011394325.1 Staphylococcus sp. 11007852
TTTGATGAACGCTTACCTGAATTATTTGGCCACATGCGTGAAGATGATTTACTCATCATTACAGCAGACCATGGAAATGACCCAACGGCAGAAGGGACAGACCATACACGCGAATATATTCCAGTGTTATGGTATAGTCCGAAATTTAAAGAAGGCCGCGCATTAGAAACTGATACAACGTTCAGTTCTATTGGCGCCACGATTGCGGATAACTTTGGTGTCAAAGCACCAGAGTATGGTCGCAGTTATTTAAAAGATTTAAAATAAGCTAAAATATACACGAGGTAAGAATAGACTTAAAAGTCGTGACTTCTTATCTCGTGTATTTTATATTTATAAAAATGGGTATTACAAAAGAGAACTATAAGTTATGGGATAGAATCGAGGTAAGTGTGTGAAAAAGAAGAAAATATGGTTAAGTAGCGCCGTCGTACTTATCGCAATCGCAATCATTGCTGGGGCGAGTATCATGTATTCGCAACATAAACAAAGCACAGTTGCACATGCAAATTATATCAATGACCGCACACCGACATTGTTTTTACACGGAACAAGTGGGAATTTAAATTCACTCAAATATATTATTAACGAAGCTGAAGACCGAGGTGTCACACAAGATGTTATGATTGCACATGTGTCTAAAGACGGTGCAGTAACGTTTGAAGGCGCACTAGCACAACAAGCACGCAATCCAATTGTACAAATAGAATTAGAAGATAATGACAATATGGATTTAAACAAAAATGCCTCATGGATTAAAAATGTGATTGTGGCACTTGACCAAAAACAACATTTTAAACATTTTAATTTTGTTGGGCATTCTATGGGCAACACATCATTTGCGCAATACATGCTAAATTATGGAAATGATACATCTTTACCACAATTGAAACATCAAGTTAGTATCGCAGGAACGTACAATGGTGTATTAGGCATGAATGAAGACGTCAATGAAATATCCGTAGATAACGCAGGAAAACCAAGTCGAATGATCGCACCGTATGAAGGATTTATGAAATTAAAGCCTATGTATAAAGGGAAAAACATTGAAGTGTTAAATATATATGGTGATATTTTAGATGGCACACACTCAGATGGCATTGTGTCAATGAGCTCGTCAAAATCATTAAAATATTTACTTGGTGATAGCCCTAAAAGTTACAAAGAATCGAAATATGAGGGTGCTGACGCGGAACATAGCGACATTCACGACAATCCAAAAGTTGCCAATGAAATCATTTCATTTTTATGGGGAAAATAAAAACGCGCTGATAGAATCAGTGCGTTTTTTTCGATTCAAGCGCCGCAATCACTTTGACCATATCTTCATGAATGACAAGGTCTGCCAAATGGTCATAGGGTGTGGGTTCGCGATTAATGATAATCAAGTTGCCGTGATTAAATTGAGATACAAATCCAGCAGCAGGTTGAACCACGAGTGATGACCCAAGCACAATCAACGTATCAGCATCATGAATTTTATACATGGCACGCATTAACGTTTCTTGGTCTAACATCTCACCATATAACACAATATCTGGTCGAATATGCCCACCACATTGGTCGCAGTGGCGCAGTTGATGTGCTAAAACATAAGATTTCGTAAACGTGGCATCACAATGTGTGCAATAAAAACGATTCATCGTGCCGTGCAATTCATCAACGCGTTGACTTCCTGCGTCAGAATGAAGGCCATCAATATTTTGTGTAATCACACCAAGCGAACGACCTTCAGCTTCGAGCTCGGCAATCCATTGATGTACACGATTCGGTTTTTTATCCGCAAATAATAAATATTTGTAACAAAAATCGATAAATCCACCAGGGTCATCTCTTAAATAATCAGCACTTAATATATATTCTGGGGTATAGCCGTTTTGCGCAATGGCATCATTAATACCTCCGATTGAACGAAAGTCAGGAATACCACTTGCGACGGAAATACCGGCACCTGTAAAAAATACAATCTTATGAGATTGATCTATCATTTGTTTCAGTTGGTTTACTTTATCATTCATCAACAATCACTCCGTAAACATCTTTTATGTTTACATTTTAGAAGTGCTAAAATGATTAATCAAATATGTGTAAGGTCATCATACATTTCAGTGTTAATTTTATTAATGTTATGTTATTATTTTTAAAAATAATTGCGTTACGCGAAAGAGGCACTTTGATGAATCAAACTCAATCAGTATTATCTTGTTATAAGCTTTTTTGGACACGTGCATTTGATATTCATGGACGTTCAACTCGAGGGGAATTTTGGTATCCCTTTAGTTTTCATTTAGTGATTCACTTTTTATTGAGTAGATTTATTTATGGCGTGTTAGATGAAATATTTTTGCTAATTATCATTATACCTTCACTAACGGTGATGACACGACGTTTACACGATACAAACCGTAAAATGTGGTCAGCTGTTGTGATTCATGTCATAGGTTTACTGGCAATCGTTGTAAATTTATTATCGGTTGTATTTGATATTATGTCAGTTAAAGATTACTCAATGATGATTGTCATCGTTTTATTGGTATTTATTATTTATACTATTTTTTCACTCACGGCGTTTTATGCAATTGTGGTGATGTATATGAAAGGTGATGAAAAGCCAAACAAGTATGGTGATGGTGGGACATATCGTTTATTGAATCCTACAACTACAACTGAATAATAAATTAACAAATCTCAATGTAGTGCATGCGTCATTCATTGAGATTTTTTATAGTCACTATCACTCTAAATCGCTTAGATTGATTTAATTTTAATTAATATAGCCTTAATATGACCTGGCTGCGTGACATGATAATCTATATATAAGATATATAAAAAAATTATATATAGTGAGGAGTGTTATTATGAATCATCCACAAACTGTTTTATCATGTTACACGTTGTTTTGGACGCGTCTGTTTGATATTAAGGGACGTTCGACGCGTAAAGAATTTTGGCATCCATTATGGATCAATGCAGTCATTATGACGCTGTTGACATTGTTTGCAGCAGAGCGTGCAAGTTATATTTTTGGTTTATTGATTTTTATTCCGAATTTAACAGTGATGACACGTCGTTTACACGATGTTGATCGCACGATGTTTCTTGCGATTTTATTTAACATGAGTAGTTATTTAGCTTATTTCCTTATATTCTTAGTGGCGTTAGTGCCTACTGGTATTGTCACAAATCCATTTGCAGAAAGTATTTTAATTATTACTGGATTTATTGGTGGTATCGCATTAATCGGACTGATATTTTATACGTTTGTCCTCATGGCATCAAGAGGGAACGATGCGTCAAATGAATATGGCCATGGTGGTACAGCAAGTATGATGCAAAGTACTGATACGCCACACGCGCAATAAAGTGGTTTGATGTTAAGCTTAATGGAGAAAATGTCCATTGGGCTTTTTTAGTATATGCTAGGATTAGTATTTTAATTTGAAGGGTACGGAATAATATATATAAACAGATTTATAAAAATTTAAAGTGAGTACGACGTAAGTCCGACTCACTTTTTTTACTCTATATAAGTAGGTGAAAGCAATGACTAAAGTGCTATTAACTGGGGCCTCAGGGTATATCGGTGGCCATTTAATGAAACAATTAAAAAAAGATTATGAAATTGTAGCTATTTCACGACATATCGAGAATAAAGAAAATGAAGCGAATGTGACTTGGAAATCAGCAGATTTATTCGATATTAAAGAAATCACTGAAGTGATGGAAGATGTCGATGTTGCGATTTATTTAGTACATTCGATGATGCCTTCTGCCAAACTGACACAAGCAAGTTTCGAAGATATGGATGCGTTGTTAGCGGATAATTTTGCACAAGCAGCACGTGCCAATAATGTAAAACATATCATCTATATGAGCGGTCTCATTCCAGAAGATGAAAAGTTATCGCCACATTTAAGAAGCCGTCTTGAGTGCGAACGTATTTTAGGATCGTATGGGGTACCTGTGAGTACACTGCGCGCAGGTCTAATTATAGGCTCAAAAGGGAGTTCGTATCCGATTTTGAAAACGTTGGTGGAACGTTTACCAGGGTTGCTTTTACCGAAGTGGGCGTATCATACCACATTACCTGTTGCAATCGATGACGTGATTCACGGTTTAAAAGCACTTGTGAAACGTCAGCCTCAAACTAATGAGGCGATTGATATCGGTGGTCCCTCACATATGACGTATAAAGATTTGTTTAGTCAAACCGCTGAAGTCTTAGACAAACGCTTGCCGATGTTTGATTTACCCATCATTCCGATTTGGTTAAGTAAATTTTGGGTGAAACTCATTTCAGGTGTGCCGAAAGAAATGGTGTATCCATTAATGGATAGTTTGGTCCATGATATGAAACGCAATGAGGAACATACTGTTGAAGGTATTTCAATCGGTACCATTGATTTTAAGGAAAGTGTCCGTAAAGCATTAGATGAGGAACAAGATGCTCAAAAAACGAAATCAAAAAAATCACATTCAGGTCAGCTGAAAATAAAAGATGTGCGCGCCATTTCAAGGGTATCATTACCACAATCTGTAGACATGAATGCACTCGCGACAACCTATGCAGAATTTTTAAACACGATTACGTTTTACCTTGTTCACAGTCGTCTGGAAGATGATTTATTTACCATTCAAGTGCCGTTTCTAAATAAGACGTTGTTGCGTTTAAAGAAAGATAAACATGTATCTCATGCAGATAAAGTGGTGTTTCATATTGTTGGAGGCGATTTTGCATTAGCGGATGACGGTGGGAATGCACGTTTGGAATTTAGAAGGTTACCTGACTCTGACGATTGTATTATCGCCCTTCAAGAGTACCAACCTACATTACCATGGTGGTTCTATAAATTTACGCAAGCGAAAGTGCATAAAGCCGTGATGAATGCCTTTAAACTGAAATTGAAACTTTCCTATGGATTAGAAGCGCGTTTAGTGCGTGAAAGTCATGCGACGAAAACGTCATAATGGGGTGTATTTCCTAGGAAATGTTTATGATGAAAGGAAGAAGATTATGCCAAAACGTAAGAAGTTTGAACAATTTGTAAGAGGCATAGGCCCTTTACTAGGTGGCCAAGTTGTTGGCAGGGTGATTGTACGTCATGCGCGTGACGATTATGAAGAAACCAAAACACCACCGTATTCACCGCCAGGATATGTCTTTCCGATTGTATGGTCGGTACTGTATACTTCTATGGGAATCGCACATGCGTGCGTGTCCAATAAAAAGCCCTCACGTTTCATGTCTATAACGTATATGACACAATTGGCTTTCAATTATGCATGGGCTATCATCTATTTTAAATTTAAATGGCGAGGTATAGCGGTGATAAATAGCTTTTTATTATTGGGTGCGGTGATTGTAACGACTGTGCAGTTTTTCAAAAAACATAAAGTGGCGGGCGTTTTGTTGTTTCCATATGTCGCTTGGTGTGCCTTTGCTTCGTATCTCGCGACAGGAAACTATCTCTTAAATAAAGCATAAGCGCAACGTTGGTATCATCTAAGGAGGAGTGCTATGAAGTTAGGTGTGATTTTAAATCGTGTGTTTCGCATGCAAGCGAATCCTTTATTTCAATATGTGAGTGAACATCATCATCATTATGATGCGATTCATTTTATCGTGCCCATCGAAGCGATGACTGATGCCTCAGAAATTAAATATCATGACTATATGAATGTAGTAAAAGGGTTTTTAAATCAATTAAAACAATACGATATTGAGCCACATATTGTAACATATGAAGCGCTCGGAGATTTATCAAAATCCCTAGGTTTAACACATGTTTTGTTAGCGAGTGATACGATGAGTTATCACCATGAGCGGTATGATTTTCCACATATTCAACGTGCATTTCAAAATTATCATATTGATGTCATTGGTTTGCGAGCAAATCATTATTTTAACCCCCGACAAACGACTAATAAACAAGGTGAGCCATATAAAGTATTTACGCATTTTTATAAAGCAAATCGGTCTAAAATAACGCATATTCGTACACCAAATTATACATTAGAAACACTGAGTTCTATCGTTCAAAAAGGTGACAATCAATTAAATCTTACATTTAATGACGCGTGTGATGTTGAAGCAACGGTACGCGCTAAGTGGGAAGATTTTCTACGTGAGGATATCACGCAATATAAGGAATTGACCCATGATCTCACACAACCTTATGTAAGTGGTATGAGTCGGTCTTTAGCGTATGGCTTGATGGATATTCATGAAGTGTTAAGTGATTTATTAGAAGGTTATGAAACGTCACCTTCGCAATATGAAGCGTATATGCGAGAACTCATATTTAGAGAATTTTATTACGTATTAATGGTGGCATATCCACACACTGCCCACCAATCATTCAATGAAAAATATCGGGACTTGTCATGGTCGAAACATGAAGCGACTTTTGAAGCGTGGAAAAATGGTGAAACAGGTTATCCTATAGTGGATGCTGCGATGAAGAAGTTACGTCGCACTGGTTGCATGCACAACCGATTGCGTATGGTGGTTTCTCAATTTTTAACAAAACATCTTTTGATTAATTGGACATGGGGAGAAGCTTATTTTCGAGAACAGCTCATAGATTATGACAATGCATCGAACGTTCATGGTTGGCAATGGTCTGCATCGACAGGAACGGATGCAGTACCGTATTTCAGAATGTTTAACCCAATACGTCAAAGTGAACGTTTTGATGCACAGGGCTATTTTGTCAAATCAGAATTTCCATTATTTGACGACGTTCCGGCCCAATATGTTCATCATCCATCAGCGTATCGAGAAGTATTAAATGAAACGTACCACATCAAAATTGGGGAAGATTACCCAGATGTCATCGTTGATCACAAAGCAAGCCGCGAACGTGTGATGACGGTATTTAAATCATTGAGTGAAGATGAAAAAGCGTAGCACAAGGCGTGCTACGCTTTTTCAATATGACCTTGAATGACGATGCCTGCGCCTTTATGTTTTGTACCTTCATGACGGATGACTTTGCGCTCTACCAAGAAATGTATGCGTACAGGTAATTGCGCTAAAATTGCGCGCACTTCAGCCTTATCATATAACATGTCTACATCTTTAGGGCCACCTGTGCCCATTTGAAGTTGTTTTTTTGCGTAAAATTCAAAATAACTATGTCCACCTGAAACAAGCGCGTTTACAAGGTTATGAAACATCATTTGCTTTCCTTTACTAGGGACATGGCCAAAGATATTCATACTATAGTCAAATGTATCATGAGGTATGACGTTTGCTTCGGTGATATCGCCGTATAAAGCATCAACGTAAACGTGTTGTTCTGCCGCTAATCGGCGTTGTTTTTCAATACCGACGTTAGACGTATCATACGTAGTGACGTCATAACCAAGTTTTGCGAGATATACCGCGTTACGTCCTTCGCCTTCCGCAAATAATACGATTTTTTTGGGTAGATCGGTAGTATCTTCAAAAATTGATTTAACATAGGCATTTGCTTCTTTACCATAAATATAATGTTCCTCTTGATACTTTTCATCCCAATGATTCATTACGTAGCCTCCTAGTTTCACATTTGATATTCAAGATATACCCGACTTCTAACGTGTCATTCATTTCTAAATAGGGTAAAAGATTAATATTAATTGATATTAATTATATAAGGATGTGAAATGATGAGCCAACATTATGAAGTCGTTGTAATCGGTGGGGGAACGGCAGGAATTATGGTCACATCTAAGATTCTCAGACAAGACCCAAGTTTAAAAGGAAAAATTGCGATTATTGATCCAGCAAGCCATCATTATTATCAACCGCTATGGACGTTAGTGGGAGCGGGTGTGTCTAAATTAGAATCAACGCGTAAACCGATGGGCACGGTCATCCCTCAAGGAGCGAACTGGCTACAACAAGCCGTGAAACACCTCGCACCGCATGATAACATGGTGTATTTACAAAATGATGAAAGCATCACGTATACGAATTTAGTCGTCTGTCCTGGACTACAATTGAAGTGGTCTTACGTTAAAGGATTACCAGAAACCATAGGTAAACATGGGGTGTGTTCCAATTATGCGCCCCAATATGTTAACGAAACGTGGCGTCAAATTTCTCAATTTAAAGGTGGTACGGCTATATTTACGCACCCCAATACACCTATAAAATGTGGTGGAGCACCAATGAAAATAATGTTTTTAGCTGAAGATTATTTTAGAAAACATGGTGTGAGACCCGAGACTAACGTGTATTTTGAAACGTCAAAAGATGTCTTATTTGATGTTGAAACATATTCAAACGTACTTGAAGATATAGTTGAGAAACGTGATATCCATGTAGAATATCAATCGAACTTGGTTGAAGTTAATGGAGAGGAAAAGCGTGCAACTTTCGAAAATATAAAGACGGGTGCGCGTCATACACGCCATTTTGATATGTTACATGTGACGCCACCAATGGGGCCGTTAGACTTTGTGAAAGAAAGTGGATTAACGGACGAAGCGGGTTGGATCGATGTTAATCCATCGACATTACAACATACCCAATTTAACAATGTCTTTGCGTTAGGTGATGCATCTAATGCGCCAACATCTAAAACGGGTGCGGCTATTCGAAAACAAGCTCCCGTTGTCGCAGCCAATTTGCTTCAAGCGATGAAAGGTAATATGTTAACACATCATTATGATGGTTACACATCTTGTCCAATCGTAACAGGGTATAATCAACTTATATTAGCAGAATTTGATTACAATCATGAACTGAAGGAAACAATGCCTTTTAACCAAGCCAAACCACGACGCAGTATGTATGTGTTGAAAAAAGATATTTTACCGAAACTGTATTGGTATGGCATGTTAAAAGGATTGATGTAACATTTTAAACCATGATATACGCTGTCATCACTTAGATGATGGCGCTTTTGTAAGCGTGTTTTGACTAATATAGTTGTCAAAATGACAATGATAGTATATATTATGGTTGAGGAGTTGATCAGCATGCGAAATCGACTTAAAGAATTACGTGCGCGGGATGGGTACAATCAAACGCAATTAGCCAAAAAAGCAGGCGTTTCCAGACAAACCATTTCACTCATAGAACGAAATGAATTTACACCATCTATCAAAACAGCCGTAAGCATTGCGCGTGTATTTAAAGAGCCAGTTGAACATATTTTTATCATTGAGGAGGAAGACCTATGAAAATAGGAAGATATTTATTATATTTACTCGTTGGTGGAGTAATAGGCGGTATCATTGGCGGTTTATTAGGTGAGACCAATGGTTTACGGTTCATTACCGAATATCATCTCGAATCTCACACCGTAATACAGACAATAGGTATAGGTGCGATTTTATGTCTTTTAGGATTAATTGTTTATATTCTATTTTTACAAAAGAAAGCGTTAAAGTATAAAAATCAATTAGATGCACACATTGAAGAGGACATTGCAGACACAATTGAAACGAAGGCGTCGTTAAAATTTATGAATGTATCACTGGTGATTTATCTAGCGTATCTCATTGCATTTTTAGTGTTACTGATTTATGTTGTTGCGAACGTCAGTGATGATTTTATCCTATATCCAATTATTGCGTTTTTAACGGTATCAATTGGGACAATACCTTATAGCTTTTTTATACGTAAATACGACCCACGATTGCCTAAATTAGGAGAAAAACATTATACTGAGAAAATGTTGGCACCTATGGATGAAGGTGAACGGCATATAACTTTAATTTCAATGTTTAAAATCTATTATATTAACCTTTGTTTACTCATGATTGGTATTTTTTTACTTGGCATATTTTCAATATTAAGTGGTGTGAATCAAACATTTGGCTTAATCATACTCATACTTCTTTTTGCATATAATACATTTGGTTACTTGTTAAGAATACGACAATATTACCAATAAAAAAGGTGAATTTTGAAATTCAGCTTTTTTATTTCTTTACAATCATTTAGAAGATAAACTATGACACATATCACTATAGAGTGTAAGGATAATAAATAATTCAGAGGGTGGTTACGATGGAATTATGGGTGAAATTGATATGGTTTTTGATTGCAGCAGCATTAGCCGTTTATTTTATATTCGATGAACGCATTATCAGTTTAATCATTTTATTGTTAGGTAATATTTTAGTTTTCACCATCATTGAAGTTATATTTAAAAAAAGAAAACACATTGAATTTAAGGTAATGTATAAAGTTACGCGTGATAAAGTGACCGATTGCATGCATTAAGATGAATAGGATACGAATGTGAGTTATCATTACTTCTTGTTGTTCTTTATATCTACAATCAAACTGATACTGCCACATAACAACAAAGATAATGGGATTAAACATAGATATACGTCAAAATCTTTATAAATAAATATGGCTGTTAAAATGATCGAAATAATAATAATCATTAGATTAAACAATAATGACAATCGAATTCTGTGCATCTTTCTTCACCGCTTTCTTTAAAGTTCATTCATCATCGCTTAACCTTTTACCTAACCACATGCCAGTTAAAAATAAGGTTAATACGATAAAGAACATAATTATTGGTTGATTATCAAACTGAAAATAAGGTGCTAAGTGGTATATCACGATATAGTTTACTAACAAAAATATAAGAAAGGTGATAATTTTTTTCATAGTGTCTCCTTTTATTAAGAAAGTTGAAATAGGTAATAATTAAGCATTAGCGTTTATGACGTCATTTTATTACTAATGAAATATACGAAACAATACCGCTAGGGATGAACATACAATTGGTTTCTTTCTAAATGTAAAATCGATATTGATGATTAACGATTATAAAAGCAATCAAACTGAGTAAATTTATGCCTCACCATATACATCTTTCCATTATGAATTCTTCTCAATATAGAAACCTTCAACTTCATATTGACGCTTCAATAACGTTTTAATACCATAAGTATAATACGTATGAAAGGGGTTTCATATATGGGAGAAGCATTAAAAATGGATAAAAGATTAAGGCGAAAAGTACTTGTCGCCAGTTTGATTGGGGCTTCAATTGAATGGTTTGATTTTTTTCTTTATGCAGCTGTAGCAACGATTATTTTTAATACACAATATTTCGTTACGAATGATGCATTTTTATCAACAATTTTGGCTTATTTTGGCCTTGCATTATCATTCTTTATTCGGCCACTAGGTGGTGTCATTTTTGGTCATGTTGGGGATATATTAGGACGAAAGTTGACATTGATTTTAACATTATCATTAATGGGTATTGCAACGGCTGGGATAGGTTTATTACCTACTTATGATCAAATAGGGTTAGCTGCACCTTTACTATTACTTTTATTCCGGTTAATTCAAGGGCTAGGTTTAGGTGGAGAATTTGGTGGCTCTTTATTATTAGCAACTGAATATGCACCAAGGCACCAGCGTGGATTTTTTGGCAGTGTGCCTCAAATGGGGGTCACGATTGGTTTGGTGTTAGCGTATAGTTTCTTTTTTACTCTGACGCATGTTTTACCAGAAGATGTCTTTCATGCTTGGGGATGGCGGATACCTTTTATTTTTAGCTTGCTATTAGTAGTATTCGGTTTATGGATTCGTAAAAGTTTAAATGATACACCAGCGTTTCGTCAGTTAAAAGAAGAAGCAACCCAAAGTGATGCACAATCTAAACGTATTCCAATTATTGAAACGTTTAAACAACACCCTAAAGAAGTAGTCATGACGATTTGTGCAAAGTTTGTAGAAACAGGACCTTTTTATATTTTTACTACTTTTATCATTGGTTATGCGACGGCAACGTTAAATGTGTCATTTCAATTCATGATGCTCGCCATTATGGTTGTATCTGTGGTCACTACAGTAATGATTCCTTTTATGGGTGCTTTATCAGATAAAATTGGGCGTAAAAAAATGTATCTTATAGGTACGGCTATTATGCTAATTTATGCATTTCCATATTTTATTCTAGTGAATACGCATCATGAGTTACTGATTATATTGGCGACTTTTATTGGATTAGCGTTAATTTGGCCACCTATCACAGCAACGCTTGGAACAATGTTTTCTGAAGCATTTAGTAAAGAAGTTCGCTTTACGGGTGTCACATTAGGCTATCAAATTGGTGCAGCACTTGCTGGAGGGACGGCTCCTATGATTGCTGAATATTTGATGGCCACGTTCAATGGAAGTAGTTTACCAGTGTCACTCTACATTATTGTAACTGCGATGGTTTCGTTAGTCGCGGTAATGTTTTTAAATGGGCGTAATATGCAAGATTTAGATGATACAAACTATGGTGATGATGAATATCATTAAGAGGTTAGGGCGTCTAGAATAGAAATAGATATTAAATCCACACAAAATTGACTGAATTCATTGCGATTTATGATATTTTTGCTTAAACTAATGCTGTTTCCGTAATCGTAGACGGTAGGCACAATTATAAAATGATAAGGCAGGTGATGGATGTGGCGAGAAAGTCAAAACGCGTTCAAATTTTAGAAGCGGCAGCATTGATTGTGTATGAGAAAGGCGTTGATGCATTAACACTTGATGCAGTGGGTAAACGTGCGGGTGTCAGTAAAGGTGGCTTGCTGTACCACTTTAAATCCAAAGATGGCTTAATTGAAGCACTTGTGCAATATGCCAATCATTTGTATCAAGATAATGTTGAAAATGCACTAGATATGTCGCTTTCTCAAGGGCGTTATTTAAATGCACTCATTGAAGCAACGCGGACACATCGTGCTGAACATGCGCCGATTACTTCTGGCTTATTAGCCGCACATGGCACCAATAAAGATCACCTTGCGTCGCTAAAGGCATCTTATGCGCAGTGGCAATCTACAATTATTAATGAAGGTGTTGACCCTGTAGATGCAACCATTATGCGTTTAGCAATTGATGGGTTATGGCTCTCGGAAATTTTTGAATTTAGTGCGATTGATGAAACGATGCGAGAAGCGGTACTGAATCGTTTAAAAGCCTATACGCAACGTGAGACAGTATTTAATCACGATAATATCTAAATGGTTAAAAAATATGTGTTGATAAAGCCAAATTGTGCAAATGTGCATAATTTGGTTTTATATTTGTGTAACATTTGAATTGAAACTGACCGATTGGTATAGTAAAAAGGTGAACTGTTTACATAAGATGGGTACGTAACAGTTATCAAATGGACATCAGGTTGCCTTCATCTAAGTATTAAGATGACTTATAGTGCACATTTAATGAACGTAAATAATAGCGATTGAGGACTTGTTGTGCCTTGTTTTTACTTAGTACGCTTTGTATGACATTCACAAGGGGTCCTTTTTGTATTTTTAAATTCATTAAGGGAAAGGAATGGACATATGTTAAGTATTAAAAACTTATCAAAAGTCTATGCTGGGAGTAAAAAGGCTGTAGACAATATGACGATAGACATTCAGCAAGGGGAGTTTGTCGCCTTTATTGGCACAAGTGGGAGTGGTAAAACGACGGCACTCCGCATGATTAACCGTATGATTGAAGCGACTGAAGGTCAAATTATGATTAATGGTAAAGACGTTCGTCAAATGAATCCGGTGGAATTGCGCCGTAGTATTGGATATGTGATTCAACAAATCGGGCTTATGCCACATATGACGGTAAGAGAAAATATAGTACTTGTACCTAAGTTGTTAAAGTGGTCGCAAGAGAAAAAGGATGAGAAGGCACGTGAACTCATTAAACTTGTAGATTTACCGGAAGAGTATTTGGATCGTTATCCGTCTGAATTGTCTGGTGGCCAACAACAACGTATCGGTGTTGTTAGAGCGCTCGCTGCAGAACAAGATATTATCTTAATGGATGAGCCGTTTGGGGCGTTAGACCCGATTACACGTGATACGCTACAAGACTTAGTGAAGAAGCTTCAACAACAATTAGGCAAAACATTTATATTTGTGACACATGACATGGACGAAGCGATTAAGTTAGCTGATAAAATCTGCATCATGTCTCATGGAAAAGTGATTCAGTTTGATACACCTGACAATATTTTAAGACATCCGGCAAATGATTTTGTCCGTGATTTCATTGGCCAAAACCGCTTGATTCAAGACCGTCCTAATGTGCGTTCTGTAGAAGATGCGATGATTACGCCAATTACGATAACGGCGGATCAATCTTTAAATGATGCAGTTGAGTTAATGCGTCAAAAACGTATAGATACGTTATTTGTCGTCAATCATCAACATAAATTATTAGGCTTTTTAGACATTGAAGACATCAATCAAGGATTACGTGCACATGCAGAATTAATTGATGTGATTCAACGTGATGTGTATACCGTGTCGCTTGATAGTAAATTACAAGATTCTGTGCGCACGATTTTAAAAAGAAATGTACGTAATGTGCCTGTTGTTGATGAAGGTCATCATATTGTAGGTCTCATTACGCGCGCAAATCTTGTTGATATCGTTTACGACAGCATATGGGGAGAATCTGACGATGAAACTACAGAAACAGAAGACGCAGTACCTTCTGATAAGGCTGGAGTTGAACGCGTATGATGGATTTTATCGTGAATAATGCGAATGATTTATTCAATAAAACGATGGAACATTTGTATATTTCTGTGATTGCGCTCGTACTCGCCATCATTTTCTCAGTGCCCCTCGGTATTTTATTAACACGTACAAAACGTTTGGCAAAAGTTTCATTAACCATTGCCAGTGTCCTTCAAACGATACCGACATTAGCCGTGTTAGCGTTGATGATTCCGTTATTTGGGGTAGGAAAAGTGCCAGCCATCGTTGCGCTATTTTTCTATGTGTTATTACCCATATTAAATAATACAATCATTGGGGTGGAAAGCATTGATAAAAATGTACGTGAAGCTGGTAAAAGTATGGGAATGACGGAATTTCAACTCATGAAAGGTGTAGAACTTCCACTAGCATTACCGATGATTTTAAGTGGTATTCGCTTGTCATCTGTCTATGTAATCAGTTGGGCAACACTTGCAAGTTTTATAGGTGCAGGCGGTCTCGGTGATTACATTTTCAACGGATTAAACTTGTATGATGCGAATATGATCATTACGGCGACAATCTTAATTACCGCACTCGCGTTACTAGTCGATTTTTGTTTGTCACGTATTGAAAAGTGGATTGTACCAAAAGGATTAAAGGTGTCTAGATAAACATTGGAGGGGGATATGATGACACGTTATCACAAGTATGTAGCAGTTGTTGTGCTGTGCCTCATGGTATTATCTGGATGCAGTTTACCAGGTTTGAAAAATGCATCGGCACCGGATGAAGTTCAAATTACAGCACTTTCAACGTCAGAATCTCAAATTATGTCTCATATGTTGAGACTACTGATAGAACATGATACAAAAGGTAAGATTAAACCGACAATTATTAACAACTTAGGTTCAAGCACGATTCAACATAATGCCATCGTGAATGGTCAGGCGAACATGTCGGGGACGCGTTATACCGGTACAGATTTAACCGGGACGCTCCAAATGAAGCCGATTATAGATTCGAAAAAGGCAATGGCCGCGACGCAAAAGGGTTTTAAAGACAAATACCAACAAACATTTTTTAACTCTTACGGCTTTGATAATACATTTGCGTTAATGGTGACACAAGAAACCGCTAAAAAATATCATTTAGAAACGGTGTCTGACCTTGAAAAACATGCGAAAGATTTAAGGCTTGGTATGGATACAACATGGCAAAATCGTGAAGTAGATGGCTACCCTGCATTTCAACGTAAATATGGGTTTAAATTTGGAGATAGCCGACCAATGCAAATTGGACTGGTCTATGATGCGCTTCAAAATGGCAGTTTAGATGTGGCTGTAGGGTACTCAACAGATGGCCGTATTGCGGCATATCATTTAAAGGTGTTAAAAGATGATAAACGTTTCTTCCCACCATATGATGCAAGCCCTTTAGCTTCCGATCAACTATTGAAAGAACGCCCTGAACTAAAACCAATTATTAAAAAATTAGAAGGCAAAATTTCTACTAAAGAAATGCAACATTTGAATTATCAAGCAGATGGACAAGGTCAAGAACCTGCCATTGTGGCGCAAAAATTTTTAGAAAAACATCATTACTTTGATGATGACAAAGGAGGCCAAAAATAATGAATGGTCATCTTTTACAACAACTTTGGTCGTATTATCAAACGAACTTTGGCTATTTATGGGAACTTTTTATGAATCATCTTTTAATGTCGATTTATGGTGTATTATTTGCAGCACTTGTAGGTATCCCATTAGGTATCATCATCGCGCGCTATGGGAAATTATCGACTGCGGTCATTACACTCGCGAATGTGATTCAAACGGTTCCTGTCATTGCGATGCTAGCAATATTAATGTTAGGCATTGGATTAGGGATGAATACCGTGATTTTTGCCGTCTTTTTATATGCACTATTACCGATAATTAAAAATACGTATACAGGAATACAAGGTGTTGACGCTAACATAAAAGATGCAGGTAAAGGCATGGGGATGACACGCAATCAAGTGCTTCGCATGATAGAGTTACCTCTTTCGTTATCCGTTATTATAGGGGGATTACGTATTGCGCTCGTAGTGGCTATCGGTGTCGTTGCAGTAGGGTCTTTTATCGGTGCACCTACACTAGGTGATTTAATTATACGAGGTACGAATGCGACCGATGGCACGCTCTTTATTTTAGCCGGTGCATTACCCATTGTACTTATAGTGTTGATAGTCGATATACTTTTGCGTATGCTAGAGAAGAAGTTAGATCCTCTGAATCGTCGAACGAAAAATACAATGACATCAAGTTAAAAGGAGTGACGTTTCGTGGCGTTAATGGAAATGAATTATAAATCTAAAACGCTTGGCATGCATCAATCATTCACAGTAATTTTGCCAGAAGATGACAGTTATTTTAATCCAAGTAGCAAACCTAAATTATTGAAATCAATGTTATTGTTACATGGGATATCAAGCGATCACGCATCTTATATGCGTTATACAAGCATTGAGCGTTATGCGAATGCGCATCAATTAGCAATTATTATGCCGAGTGGAGATCATAGTTTTTATACCAATATGAAGTATGGTCATAGTTATTATGATTATGTGTTAGAAGTATGGGATTATGTGCATCAAGTATTGCCATTGTCTCAAGAAAGAAAAGATCATTTTATTGCAGGACATTCAATGGGTGGGTATGGTACGTTGCGTTATGCATTGACAGCGGGCGAACGGTTTTCTAAAGCGGCACCACTTTCATCTGCCATCGATGTATCACAAGTGTATGAATTTGTGTACCCTGATTTTAAACCAGCCGCAATTGCCGGCGAGGACTATCTGCCTATTGGTACGGAATATGACCCTTATCACCTTGTAGATGAAGCGATTAAAAAGGGGAAAGCAGTTCCGGAGATTGTTATGATGTGTGGGACAGAAGACCCGTTATATGAAAGTAATACACAATTTTTTGACTATATTTCTAAACATAATATACCAAGTCGTTTGATTGCCAATGCGGGTGAACATAATTATGACTATTGGGATAAAGCAATAAAAACAATCATTGAAATGTTTACAACTGAAGATGAATAAAATAAATGCGTTCATGGCGGATTTCCGTATATGAACGCATGTTTTATTTTCATTTTTTTCAAATTGATAAACATTGCAAATCGGTGCATGAAGGTCTATAATATTAAATCGTAATTATTACGATTTATAAAGTGAGGTTTTATATATGACCCAACATCACCGTGTTGTAATTATTGGCGCAGGTGCAGCGGGAATTGGGATGGCAGTCACTTTCAAGATGCTTAATATGGAAGATGTCTGTATCATTGAAAAAAATTCAATTGGTCATTCGTTTACGCAGTGGCCGAAATCAACGCGAACAATTACACCATCGTTCACATCAAATGGCTTTGGCATGCCAGATATGAATGCGATTTCTATAGATACATCACCAGCTTTTACCTTTAATGAAGAGCATGTGTCAGGTGAGACGTATGCAGAATATCTTGAAATTGTAGCCGATCATTATGACGTTCAAGTTGAAACTGAGACGACTGTTAAAGGTGTACAATTGGTGGACGGTATATATGAAATTGAGACGTCCAGAGGTCTGTTTACTGCTGATTATATCTTTGTAGCAACGGGAGATTATGCCTTTCCAAATCAACCGTTTACCGTGGGCCGTCATTATAGTGAAATAGAGGATTTTAAAGCATTGACAGGAGAACATTATGTCGTCATTGGTGGCAATGAAAGTGGCTTTGATGCGGCAATTCAACTTGCCAAAAATGGTGCGCATGTTGAAATGTACACGACTTCGACTGGGTTTGGTGAAGAAGATGCGGATCCTAGCGTCCGTTTATCACCGTATACGCATCAACGCTTAAAAGAAGTGGTAGAAGCGGGGCATGATATTCAAATGCACGTGGGACATGAAGTCATCGATACACGAGAGGATGACGATGGTTATCACATTTTACTAGCGAATGGTGAAACTGTCGTAACACCTCACATACCGATTGTAGCGACAGGCTTTGATGTGACACAAAATCCACTTGTGCAACAATTGTTTACGCTTCAAGAAGGTGAAGTGAAATTGTCTCAATTAGATGAATCTACACGCTATCCTAACGTCTTTTTAATTGGGGCAACGGTGCGTCATGAAGAAGCGATATTATGTTATATCTATAAGTTTCGCGCACGTTTTGCTGTTTTAGCCGAAATTGTAATGAAGCGAGAAGCGATACCGGTAGACGATACCATCATTGAATCATTTAAGAAGAATAATATGTATTTAGATGACTATGCATGTTGTGAAGTGGACTGTACATGTTAGAAGTGACGTTTAATATTGTCACGGGTGAAGTGACAACTATTCCTGATGAACCCCATCATTTGAAATTAAGTCAGACGCATCGGCTTACTAGTGATGAACTGGCTAAACTCCGTCAATTTATCATTTCGAAACGTTTAGAAATTGGCTTGAAAACACCGACACTGTCGACAACAGAAGCAACGCACCATGTCGTCGCACAACTCCAACACTTTATGAAAGAGAAACAACAACGTGCACCCAAATGGCATCAAATGTGTTACGGGTGGTGCGTGATTGTACTCATGTTTGCGATTCCCATTTTTCTTGCGTATCATTTGTCAGGGTGGTTAGAAAGTACAGTATTTTCACCTTTTATTGACATGTTGAGTCGTGCGCAGTGGGTGCAACATGCGTGGATTCAACATATTCTATTTGGAGATTATGGTATGTTATCTCTTGGTACGTATTCGTTTGTATGGGCACTGCCTGTCGTTGTCTTTATCAGTATTTCCACGGCGCTCTTAGATCACTCAGGTTTAAAGCAGTACGTCGTATGGTCTATAGAACCGTCCATGCGTCGTATCGGATTAAACGGTACAGATATTGTGCCTGTACTTGAAGGTTTTGGATGTAACGCTGCGGCGGTGGCTGAAGCAGGTCATCAGTGCAGTCAATGTACTCAAGCACGATGCATGAGTTTAATTGGCTTCGGAACATCTTGTAGTTATCAAATTGGCGCAACATTGTCCATTTTTAATACGGCGCATGTAAGCTGGCTATTTGTACCTTATTTATTGCTCGTATTTATAGGAGGCGTCATCCATAACCGTTTATGGTATCGTGCCCAACCAACGTTTAACATTGCACCAACATATCGTCAGGCATCATTGCGATCGCCACTCACGTATGCATTTATGAAACAAGTCATCGTAAGTATACGCATGTTTTTGACACAAGCGTTGCCGATTTTTCTAGGTATATGTTTTGCAGTGAGTTTATTATCATTGACGACAATTTTAGATTGGCTCGCGAAAGTGTTCGCCCCGATATTACAACTTTTACAATTACCAACAGAATTTGCGACAGGCATCTTTTTCTCTATCATACGTAAAGATGGTATGTTGTTGTTTAATACAGGTCATGGTACATTAATTCAAAGTTTATCGCCGTTACAATTATTAATGGTGGTATTTCTAGCGTCAACTATGACATCATGTTCTGTGACAATGACAATGATAGCGCGTCAACTTGGTGGAAAGTTAGCGGGGAAATTGGTACTCAAACAAATGGCCACATCATTAGGTATCGTATGTGCATTGTTTGGATTATTAAAATTGTGGGATGTCCTGATAACACTATCGTAAAAGTAGCGCATTAATGGCCACATGTATTTGGCGTAGTCACAATAACTCACTTAGACGAAACCGAAAATTTATTTTGAGCGCAAGAGAACTAGAAATTTTTGAGCGTGTTCAAAAATAAAAAGCAGAGCTGACTAAACGCACGCGCTTAGTCAGCTTTCTGCCATTTAAACTATGAATTACGCATTCATTGCTACAGCATCACATGAAATCAAAAAGGTTTCTGTAACGCTCTAGATTTAAAGGTAACGCGCCTATAAAAGCGAGGCTAGGGTACCAATCAGAGTTTGAATGTTTAATATCATGTCTTCTTGTTTTATAAGTGTCAAAATGTAATGGAGGATGATGATTTATGTTTGAAATAGCTTTTTACAAATCATCCAAGTATGTTTATCTTTAAAAATGTAGTTCTCTATCATTAAGGAATGTACAATATGACTTACGCGTTCGCGTGACATACCAATTAAATCGGCAAGCAATTGTATCGTAATGGCGTGAGTTAATTCATAATAGGATTCATGATTTGATCCTACATTTTCGCATAGCAAACGGATTAAATGAATGACTTTTTCACGCGCATTTTTACAATTTAAAATCATATTATGCTGAATGTGTTGATCTTTGCTTAAAATAACTAATTCGTAAAATCGAGACAGCACCTCTGCATCATGTTTTGATAGCTTTTCAACTAAAAATAAGGGCACGCTCAATATGTCGCAATCTGTTAAAGCGATACATGATTCATCAATTGCAGGAGTGCGAAACAATTTGTTGAGCGGAAAGCAATGATACGCTTGATTCAGCCATTTGTAATGCGCGCCATTATCAGTATAGGCTTCTCTTAATACGATACCATGCATGATGAACTTGATGTGTGTCATTTCAGTTGTATCGTAATAAATAACTTGATTTTTATCGTAATGACGCAGTATAAAATCATCCGTAAAAATTTGTAATTGCGTGGGTGACACATGAATATAATGCGCAAATGTTTGGATCGCAACTTTTAAGTCTTTGATATCTATCGTTTTATAATGCGTATTCATTTTAGATAACGTCCTTACTTAATTATAAATGGATGTGTGTACCTGTTCCCCTGTCAATAGCCTCGTAAGCGTTGTCTAAGTCTGTTATGATGACTTCTCTATGTGGATGTTGTCCAATAAATTTAATCGCAGCTTCAATTTTAGGTAACATGGAGCCTTCTGCGAATTGGCCTTCATCAATGTATGTTTGTAAAGTCGCAACGTCAACGGAGGTTAACATTGTTTCATTAGGTGTTTGATAGTTGATATATACATTTGGAACGGCTGTTAAAATCATCAAGGTATCCGCTTCAATCAGTTCTGCTAGCGTTTCACTTGCGAAATCTTTATCAATCACCGCTTCAATACCTTCGTAACTATCTTCTTTTTTTACAACAGGAATACCGCCCCCACCACATGCAATGACGATATTGTTGTTGTCGAGTAATGTTTTAATCATTTCATGTTCTAAAATCGATACAGGAATAGGGGATGGCACCACTTTTCGATAACCGCGACCAGCATCTTCTTTATAGACACTATTTGCATCTAAACGTTGTAATTTTTCAGCTTCTTCTTTCGTATAAAACGGTCCAATCGGTTTTGATGGATGAAGGAGGTGTGGATCATGTGCATCGACTTCAACACGTGTAACGACAGTCGCCACGTGTTTCGTACTCTTTATGTTTTGAAGGACGCGTGATGTTTCCGTTTCTAACCAGTATCCAATCATACCTTGTGTCATGGCACCACATACATCTAAAGGCATGGCAGGTGTTTCAGGACTGCTGGCTTTTGCTTGTTGAATTAACAAATTGCCTATTTGTGGTCCGTTACCATGTGAGAATACGATAGATGCATCGGAAGTAAACAAAGGTTTTAGTTTTTCCAATGTTTGTCGAATCGCACCTTGCTGACTCATTGCGGTTGCTTCTTTATTTTGAATTGCGTTACCTCCTAAGGCGATAACAATCGTTTTAGGCATACATATCTCTCCTGACTTATATCACAGTAATGGAGTGTGTCATCAGTTTGACAATGCCAATGAGTGCGAAGATTAAAATAAAACCAATGACAATCCATTCGATAGCTTTCGGTTTTTTATTAAGATTGTGTTGAACTTTGATAAAAACAATGACACCTGGAATGTAAAGAATCATTGTCAGTAATAAATATTCTAGACCTGCTGCATAAATTAACCAAAGTGCATAAATAGAAGCAATACATCCAATCGCCCATTTTGTTACTGAGGCATTTTGTTGTAAGTAGTTGTACTTTACAAGGTAAAAGGCGCTAAACATATATGGGATTAGAATCGCACTTGACGCGAGTGAAAATGCAAATTGGTAAGCACTCTCAGTAAATAACATACTGATTAAAAAGAGTTGTACTAAAATATTCGTGATGAGTAATGAATTGATTGGTGCACCGTTGCGATTTTCTTTCGCAAACCATTTAGGGAATAGGTTGTTTTTCGCAACAACATAAGGTAATTCTCCGGCTAGTAACGTCCATCCAAGCCACGCGCCGAGTACGGAAATAATGAGCCCGATATTTACAAATACAGCACCCCATGGTCCAACAATATGTGCTAACACATGTGACATTGAAGGGTTACCTAATTCGGAAATATGATTTTGTTGAATTACACCTTGCGCGAGTACGGTCATTAAAAAGTAAATAATGAGTACGGAAGTAAGGCCTATCACGGTCGCTGTTCCGACATCTTTTTTGCGTTTTGCGCGGCTTGAGAAGACCACTGCACCTTCAATACCTGTGAAAATCCAAACGGTCACAAGCATAATGCTTTTCACTTGTAACAGAATAGAGGACCATTCGATCTCATTTGAAGCGGCACCGCTAAACCCTGCGAGAAACGTATCGAAATTAAACACCACCATCATACAAACGATGACCAAAAAGATTGGAATTAATTTCGCGACGGTAACAATACTATTGATAAACGCAGCGGTTTCTACACCTTTTAAAATTAAGAAATGGACTCCCCAAAGTAAAATAGAGGCGACAATGATACTCGGTAACGTATTACCTTTTTGGAAAATCGGGAAGAAATTGCCAACCGCAGACATGAGCAATGTAGCATAAGCCACGTTGCCTAAAAATGCTGCAAACCAGTAACCCCAAGCACTACAAAAACCAATAAAATCTCCAAACCCTGCTTGTGCGTAACTGTAGATGCCGCCATCTAAATCGGGGCGTGCATTCGTTAACGTTTGAAATACAAATGCTAATGCAATCATGCCGATTGCGGTAATCCCCCAACCGATCATGAGGGCAAGACCGCCTGCCTGACTTCCCATATCAGAGATGATATTAAAAGCACCGCCTCCAATCATAGAGCCTATAACAAGGCCAATGAGAGAAGACTTGTTTAATTTTTGTTGGTGTTCATTTTCCACGTGTTTCATCTCCTTATCATGAAAAGGAAGGGCTAGTGCGTGATTCATACATATATAATTGTTTGCTACGTCTAGCCCATCACTTTAGTTATGCCAGTGTTGAAGCCATCACAGATTTAATCGTATGCATACGGTTCTCTGCTTGGTCAAACACTTTGGATTGCGGACTTCTAAATACGTCATCAGTGACTTCCATTTCGCTTATGCCAAATTGCTCTTCGATGTCTTTACCATACATCGTATTTGTATCATGGAATGCTGGTAAACAATGTAAGAAAATCGTGTCATCACGGCCTGTTTTTTCCATTAATGTACGATTAACCTGATAATCTTTTAATAATTGGATACGTGACTCAAATTCACTTTCTTCACCCATAGATACCCAAACGTCTGTATAGATCACGTGCGCACCTTTAACCGCTTCGTCTATATCATCTGTAACGACGACAGAGCCACCATCACGCACACCACGTGCTTTAGCCATATCAACATACGTTTCGTTCGGGAAGAGGGCTTTAGGCGTACATATACGCACATTTACGCCGAGCATGGCACCTGCGACCATCAGTGAGTGTGCCATATTGTTACGGCCATCACCAATGTATGTGAGGTTAATGCCTTTTAAGTGACCGAAATTTTCTTTAACGGTCATATAGTCCGCAAGCATTTGAGTCGGATGCCAAATATCTGTCAAACCGTTCCACACCGGTACACCTGAATGTTCAGCGAGTTGCTCAACAACGTCTTGAGAGAAACCTCGGAATTCTATGCCATCAAACATACGTCCGAGTACTTTTGCGGTATCTTCTACCGATTCTTTTTTACCCAATTGAATGTCATTTTTGCCTAAAAATTCAGGGTGTGCTCCGAGATCTATAGATGCCACTGTGAATGCGGCACGTGTACGTGTTGACGTTTTTTCAAAGAGTAATGCAATATTTTTACCGTCTAAATAACGATGTTTGATACCATCTTGTTTGTAAGACTTTAATGTAATTGCGAAATCAATTAATGCTTCAAATTCTGTTTTCGTAAAATCGTTTTCTTTTAAAAATGAACGTCCTTTTAAAGCAACTGGTTTTTGTAATTCCATCATGCGTTTTCCTCCTCAATGTCTTTTAAATGTCTTCACGATATAAAGGTTGACTCATACAACGTGGGCCTCCACGACCGCGTACAAGTTCACCTCCAGGGATTTCGATGACTTTTAAGCCTTTTTCACGTAATAACGTGTTAGAGACATAGTTTCTGTCATATGTCACTACCACACCCGGGCGGATACATAGTGTGTTTGATCCATCATTCCATTGTTCACGTGGTCCGTCGATAGTATCGCCATTACCAGTAGGAATGAATTCGATATTATCGATGTTTAACGCGTCTTCTAAAGTTTGTTTCAACTGGTTAGAATGGGTGATTTTAATGTTGTCATCGCCGACACATGGTTCAATCGTAAAGATATTCATATGACCTTCAGATTTCAGTATGGCAGCATGCATAGTGAACTTATCGTAATCTATCATTGTAAATACCGTATCTAAATGCATAAACGTACGACTTGTAGGGATTTCAATCGCAATGATTTTCTTAAATGTTGATACAGGATTGCTAAAGATGCTACGTGCCAAACGTTCGATTGCTTGTGCTGATGTGCGTTCTGAAATTCCAATCGCAAGCACTTCTTTAGATAAGACGAGTTCATCGCCACCTTCAATATTGAACGGACTATCTCGGTCCACCCAAACTGGAATGTCACTGTCTTTAAAGTCAGGGTGATGTTTTAAAATATATTGCATGAAAATTGATTCACGGCGACGTGCGCGCCAATACATGCGATTAATTGTAACCCCGTTACCGACGGACGCTTGAGGATCACGCGTGAAATAAAGGTTCGGCATTGGGTCAAGATAAAACGGATATTTGTCATCCATATATTCAACGAGATGTGTTGTTTTTAAATTGATTTCTTCTTTTCGAACGCCAGCCATTATTTTATCGACTAAGCTTTGATTATCTAATTTTGAAAACAGCGCTTTGATTTCTGCTTCGTGGCCTAGAACGGTTTTACGTGATTCTGCTAAAATCTCATCGATAAATTGTTCGCGTACTTGAGGTTCTGTTAAACTTTCTGCAGTTAATTTTTCAAGGTATAACACTTCTACACCTTCGTTTTTTAAAACTTCTGCAAAGTAGTCATGTTCGCGTTGGGCGACTTTTAAATAAGGAATGTCATCAAAAAGTAAGCCGTCTAAATAATCAGGAACAAGATTTTCTAATTCTTTACCAGGTCGTTTAAGTAAAACGGTTTTTAAACGGCCGATTTCACTATTAACATTAATCGTGCGTTTCATTTTAATTTTCCTCCTTTATGTGATGATGTCTTCACTATAAAGGTTATAAAACGCTTACATCGTGATTTATTTCACAAATATAAAGAGGAATATTTCTTGTTTTAAAGATAGGTCTATGCACAAAAATTTATTTTTTTACATGTCATACGTGTTGTATTGCGGTACGAATTGGATAATGAATGTATATTTGTGTATACATCAAGTGTCAATTTGTCGTTGATACATTCTAATGCATAAACATGCTAAAGCGTATGGTCTGGAAAGAGTTCTGTAACGACATGTCGCGCTGCATCATTTGAGCGTGTCATAATCATTGTCGTATCATTACCGCTTACTGTACCGATAATGGCATTCAGTTGTAATGCATCGATATAAAAATTAATCGTTTGACCAAATCCTGGAGAGGATTGAATTAAAATACACTGGTTAATAACTGAGATACGTTGAATGTCATCTTGATACAACCGTTTTAAGATATGATGATATTTTGGTTTGTCATTGGATATCAGTTGATAGTGTGAGGGGTGATGTTGAGAAGGGACTTTATGTATATTTAACTGTAAGAAATCGTTCGCAATGGTCGTTAGGCTAAAATGAATGCCAAATCGTGCTTCTATAATATCGATCACATCTTGCTTCGATGTTATACAGTTATGTTGTACGATGATCTCGATAAATTTTTGTCTTTCTTCGCGTTTCATTTTTAGCACCTCCTAAAATAGCCCTTCAACAGCTTTTTACATCAACTATCAATAAATATTATTAACCAGTTCTTCAAATTAAATCAAAAATATTAGTATTCATTTTTAGTGTAAAAATGTTAAAAATCTGTGCTAAAGTCTTTGGTCATAAGGATTTTTACGAAGTTGTGACAACAAAGGTTTGACACGGTTTAAGGTTAAATGAAGTCGCCTAGGGTTAAGCACGTCTCTTTCATTTTTACGAGATTTTCGGTAACATACCATGCGTATGACAATATGAAATGCGTTTGGAGGAGTATTGTGAGGCATCAATCAACTAAAATAACCATTTTCTTTTTTATGTTAGGCACCTTTGCGATAGGCATGTCTGAATATGTTGTCATTGGATTATTGTCGCAAATCGCAGGTGATATGCATATCCAGATATCTACAGCAGGGTTGCTTGTCAGTGTGTATGCTTTGAGCGTCGCATTTATAGGGCCTGTGATGCGTATTTTAACGTTTAAATATCGTGCACGCATCTTATTGCCTGTTTTTGTAGGTATTTTTATTTTTAGTAATGTATTAGGCATGTTGGCACCCCATTTTTATGTATTATTGTTGTCACGGTTATTATCAGCAGCAATGCATGCGCCGTTCTTTGGGGTGAGTATGAGTGTCGCAACGAACATTGTGTCGCCAGCGAAACGTACGCAAGCCATCGCGTTAGTACAAACTGGATTAACCATTGCGATTATGATTGGTGTACCGTTTGGGGCGTTTTTAGGAGATTTAGCGAATTGGCGTGTTGTTTTCGGTATTATGGTTGCCATTGCAATCATTACATTGATAGGTATTTTAAAATGTACACCTGATGTGGAGATGAGTGCGGAACCTAACTTACGTAAAGAACTCGGAGCCTTTAAACAACCACAAATTTTAATTACGATTGCGATGATTGTATTTGGATTTTCTGGTGTGTTTACAACGTATACCTTTGTAGAACCGATGTTAAAAGCGTTGTCACCATTTGACACAGCTGGTATTACAGTGTGTCTATTTTTATTTGGCCTTGGTGGTGTCATCGGTAACGTCGTCTCTGGAAATGTGACTGAGGAAAAATTAACGATGGGGCTATTTTTCTCGTATTTGTTGTTATTTGTGACCATTGTTTTACTCGTGTACGCTTTACCAATAGGGCTGTTTGCGCTCATCATCGTATTTTTGTTTGGATTTGGGACGTTTGGAACAACGCCGTTACTTAACAGTAAAATCATTTTTGGTGCAAGTGAGGCCCCGCTACTCGCCAGCACCATGGTGGGCTCTATATTTAATTTAGCGAATTTTATCGGTGCAATGATCGGGTCAGGATTGCTCGGACATGGTTTACCTTATGCGCACATTACAATGATCTCAGGAGGGATTATTTTACTCGGTATTGTGCTCAATATTGGGAACTATATGTATGAGAAGCGGCAAAAAGTTAGTGGTTAACTTTGTTATTGATTACGGTCAATACGTATTACACCACTGCGCTTTAAGAAGATATCTATATAAATATGAAAAGCACGTATCATAGGTTCATGATACGTGCTTTTTTGGGCTTTAGTATTCGATATTTGGTGCTTTGTTAACGTGTTGTTGGTAACGTTTTAAAGCAGCAAATGCGCCGCCAAGGACGCCAACTACGACTGTTAATGTAACAAGTGCTTTCATGTCGCAACGACTCCTTTTTATTCGTAATAGTGTAATTCTAAATCTTTAGAAGTTTGTTTACGTGTTTTACGCATTAACGCTTCATCTTCAATTAATGATTTACCGTATGAAGGAATCATTTTTTGAATTTTTGGCGTCCATTCAGAAGTTAATTCTGGGAAGTTCTTTTCAAGTACTTCTAATGCAACAGATACAGATGTAGACGCTCCTGGTGATTCACCTAATAATGCGATAACAGTATGGTCTTGAGAGTTAACCACTTCTGTACCGAATTGAATGAAGCCTTTACCGTATTCTTCAGTATCTTTAATCACTTGAACACGTTTACCAGCAGTATATAATTCCCAATCTTCATCACGTGCTTCTGGATAGAATGTACGTAAGTGATTCATACAACCTTCTTTTGTCATTAAAATTTGGTCGAATGAGTATTTGATTAAAGGTAAGTTTTTCGCTGCTGATGCAAGTAAAGTCATAATGTTGTATGGCTTAACAGAACGGAATAAGTCTAAGTTAGAACCGTTTTTCAAGAACTTAGGACCAACACTTGCGAATGGACCGAATAATAACGTTTTCTCACCATTAATATAACGTGTATCTAAGTGAGGTACTGTCATTGGTGGTGTACCTGGTGGCTCTTTACCATATACTTTAACCCCATGTTCTTCAACAACTTCTGGGTTTGTACATGTTAAGAATTGACCTGTGATAGGGAATCCACCTAAGTTTTTACTTTCAGGGATACCTGTTTTTTGAAGTAATGGAATTGCACCACCGCCAGCGCCAATGAAGACGTGGTGTGCAATTTCAGTGAAGACTTTACCGCTGTTACGGTTACGGATTTTAACTTCCCATTTTTTGTCTTCACGTTGCATGAAATCGATTACTTCATGATTGTATTTCACTTCAGCATTGTCATGTGCCTCAATATTAGAAGTCATTTTACGTGTTAATTCACCGAAGTTAACATCTGTACCTTCATCGATTTTACTTGCAGCCATAATGTCGCTCGCGTCGCGGCCTTTCATCATTAATGGCATCCATTTACGCATTACTTCGATATCTTCAGTATATTCAATGTTATCGAACATTGGTGATTGTTTCATTGCTTCGTAACGATCTTTTAAGAACTTACGATTGTTTACACCACGTACGAAACTAATGTGAGGTAATGGATTGATAAATTCACGTGGGTTTGAAATGTTTTTATTTTTTACTAGGAAGCCCCAGAATTGTTTTGAGATTTCAAACTCCTCGTTAATGTGTTTCGCTTTCTCGATGTCGATTGAACCATCTGGTTGTAATACCGTATAGTTCAACTCACATAGTGCAGCATGACCTGTACCAGCGTTGTGACGTTCATTAGAACTTTCAAGACCTGGACGATCTAAGCGTTCGTATAACTTAATGTTCCAGTTTGGTTCAAGTTCTTTAATCATTGAACTAAACGTAGTACTAAGCACACCAGCACCAACTACAATGATGTTTCTAGGTTCTGACTGATTAGACATATTTATCACCTTTCAAATTTAGTTATAACCATTAGCATAAGCTTAAAAAAGTTAGGGATAAATACGGTATTAATTGAAAGATTCCATTAATTTTTCTTCTTGTATAATACGTTTAACTAGAAAATGCGCGTAAGGTAAAAGTAAAATCCATGTATAAGTCGCACTTGTTAGTAATAATACACCAAGTAGTTCTGGAATAATATTTAAGAAATAGTTTGGATGTTTTGTGATTTTATAAAGACCTGATTTCACAATAGGGTGGTGCGGTAAAATAAAGATTTTTAATGTCCAAATACGTCCTAACGTGCGGATAACATGAAATAGTACAATGTAACTAAGAATAAGTATGATAAGACCGATCACGTTGATAGTACCTAATGTTGTGTGATGCATCCATGCTTCAAAAGCGGCTCCAACATAAATAAGAATATGAGTCGCAGCTAAACCTTTAGAATTTGCTTGACCATATTCTTTGGCGCCTTCAGCAATGAGTGCTTTAGCATTATTGATAGATATGTATAAACTGTACAAACGGATAACGAAAAAAGCGGCTAGCAATGTTAAAACCATTATTTGTCATCTCTTTCTTTTTAGAATAAAAAAATGCAATCCAACGTGATAATGGTGAGAGATCTTGGTTGCCATCTACGGGTATCACGTCGGGATCGCATTGTAGTTACATTGTATATTGAGACGAAGGATAAAACCATTAAATTAAACTTAAATATAGCTTTAATTTGAGTTAATCCATGGGAATATAAAGGATGGATAAAAAGGGGAAATGTGATAAACATCAAAAGCCTTCGAAAGTGTTTAACCACTTTTGAAGGCTTTTGATGTATGAAATGTTGTATTGTACGTCTAAGCGTGTTTAGCGATATCTGCATGTTTTTTAATAGTTGCGCGGTGACGCCAATAAATAAATGTGAGGGCACCGTACCAAATTGGAGATAAAATAAATCCGATGCGTGTATCAGGTTCTATTAATAAAAGTACTAATATAAAGGCGAAAAATGCGAGGACCGCATACGCAGTGAACACGCCTCCTGGTAATTTGAAGGTACTTGCTTTATGCAGCGCATGGTCTTTACGGTGATAACTAATATACGCAACAACAATGAGTGCCCAAACGACAACAGTAATTGAAGTTGCTACGGAAGTAATATACACAAATACCGTCTCCGCATTAGGGATAATTAAGTTAAGAATAACTGTAATTGAAATTAATCCACATGTAACAAGCAATGCATTGCGTGGGACGCCACGACTTGAAAGACGGTGCATCGCTTCGGGTGCTTGTTTTTTATCCCCAAGTGAAAAGAGCACACGACTATTCGCGAAAATACCACTGTTCGCTGATGATGCTGCCGCAGTTAAAACGACGAAGTTGATTAATCCTGCCGCAAAAGGAATACCAGCTAATGCGAATAAACCAACAAATGGACTGTTTTCAGGATTAATTTGATTCCAAGGCACGATCATCATAATGACCGCTAGTGCACCAACATAGAAAATAATAATACGTAACGGTACGCTATTAATAGCGCGTGGTAATGTTTTTTCAGGATTTTTCGTTTCACCAGCAGTAATACCTATAAATTCGATGCCTGTAAACGCAAATACGGCCATTTGGAATGATGTTAAAAAGCCGGCTAAACCGAATGGAAACATCCCCTCATGATTCCATAAGTTTGTTACACTTGCCGTATTACCTGAAGGTGACTTAAATGCTAAGAATACCATTACGGCACCGACAACGATTAATGCGATAATCGTCACCACTTTAATAATCGCAAACCAAAACTCTAGTTCACCAAATAACTTTGTACTTGTTAAATTGAGTGTAAGTAATAAAAGTATGATCGCAAAACAAGTTAACCATGTGGGTATATTAGGGTTAAAATATTTAATGTATTGCGAGATGGCTGTGACGTCTGCCATTACTGTGATCACCCAAGACATCCAATAAGACCAACCGACAATAAATCCTGCGAATGGTCCTAAATATTCATGCGCGATTTCTGGGAATGATTTGAATTTTGATTTTGCGAGTAAAATCTCTCCCATCGCACGCATAAACATAAATAGAAAAAATCCTACAATCATATACGTAAATAGAATGGAAGGACCAGCCTTGGAAATGGTATTACCAGATCCAAAAAACAACCCGGTTCCTATAGCGCCACCGATTGCGATTAATTGAATATGACGATTGCTCAATTCTCTTTTTAATTCATTTGTCATAATGTTCTCTCCCATCACTTTGAAGTGAAGTATTCTCCCTTTGTGTGCGATTGTTCCCCATTGTTTTTACAAGAAAAATTCATGTCTTTTGATTCGACACTTTGATGTATGTGAGTATTTTATACCCATTATCTGAAAATAACAACAATTCGAAAAAATGTTTTTAGATGTAATGTTAAAATCACGTGAGACAATATATAAATATAATATGTTAAATTATGCGCGATTTTAGTTTATATAAGAATTACTGAATGTACAATTGACACCACGTAGTTGTAAACGCTTACAAATAATAGGGGGAATGCTTATTGGCTGCCGCGTTTATTATTGCAAGAAAATAAATAGAAAGTGCATTTCAACTAAAATGTATGCTGTATTTTGCTTTTTTATAAAAGTTTTTTAGATAAAAAATAATACAATTTTCAACAATGGATATCGGTCTGGAAGATTTGTTATTGATTCGTTCAACTCAAAATATTTTATATTAAATTAAAAAATTATGTTGTATCGATAACGGAAAATGTTATTCTTATATTAATGAACTATTAAGGGGGCAATGTTTATGGTGTCAGATGAACGCAAATTGCGAAAATTATTGCTGTTCGGCAGTATAGTCAATGTCATTTGTATATTGTTGTATACATATATCGCTGCAACTTTACCTTCAATATCGAAACATTCAGATATAGGTCCCCTAACGCTGTTTGGCTACGCGCTTTGTGATCCCCATATATCGATATATATCATATTGACGCTTTACATCTGTATGGTGGCTTTGGGGATTATTTATTTCAAATTCGGTCTCTCTAAGCCATTTGTAGGTATTGTATATTTGATTTTAGGTGTATTGGTGCTTTATTACAGTCCTATAGCAGGATTTTGTTGGATTTACGTAGGTGCACGTCTTATTTCTACAAAAGTATTAAACGCCTTAACGGTTACAAGTACGATTTTCATTGGAATCATATTGTTGGCTTGGCTGTTCTTGGGATTACCTATCGTATTTATTTTAGGTATACATGATGCTTTACAAGGAGGGGCACTTGAGCCGAGTCTATTTATGATATTTTCAAGTGCGAACTCAGCAGGGGGAGCATCTATCGTGTTTTTAATATTATTGGTACTTTTAATGTCATTTATCGGTGCGATTTATGCCTTTATCTGTACGGGTATGGTACATCAAAACACTCAAAAATGTCATGATAGTCTTAAGTTTTTATGTGTTGCAACGATGACATTGTCCTACTCAGCTGCATTATTTAATATCGCTGCCATTTTATTTACATCACTAGTGATAGAGAGACGTAATCAAGAAACGAAAGAATTAACAAATGCATATGAAAAAATCTCAAATCCGGAGTAAAAAAGATGAATTTGTCGGATATTTGTCAAAATTAAAAGTTAAAAATATATTAAAATAACTAAGGGGACACAGATGTAAAAGCATCAGTTCGATGAAACACGCATAAAAGTATCACAAGTCTTTTGTGTAAATAGTGTCACTATGATGTTGTATGGCTTTTTATGTGACGTCATGGTGACACTTTTCTTAGCGTTACAATAAACGGCTCGAATAAAGCAATTCGAAGTTTATTGATAGCGTTAACGAGATGTTGAGTGATGCACGTATCATTGTATTACGTAGTTGTTGATAATTTGGTGTACAATTAATCATACATTTGTTTTATTTTATGTAAGTATCGTTACGGTTTATTATTCGGTACGTGCATTCATTTACATGATCGCAACTGTAAAACACATGAATGCATCCAACATCATCGTGTTATCGTTATAACACCATTTAGGTTATATTGATTTTGAAAGTTTATCGTATATTGAGCATCTTAGCTTATAGGTCTATAGCTTGGATATTGATATATGCAGTATGAAAAAGTTTCCCTCATTTAAAATACAGGGAGGGAAAAGTAGTTTAATTAGATTTCACAAAATTAAAAATACTAATAGATACAGAGGCGTGTTGATATTGAAAAAGAAAGATTTAACAAAATTACTGATGGGTCTTGCGCTCATCTTACAATTGTCTATAGCCCTTTTTAATTTTTTTAATTTAAACAATCTTGATTATAATATGTTCTATTATGACGAAATTAGTAAATGGAATATTTGGGAACGTGTAATGAACGTATATGCTTCCATGTCCCTTTATAGCGTAGGTCTTATATTAAATTGTCTTATTTTTATTTTAGGGTGTTTTGTCTTTTTTAAGTACTTGAAAACAGGTACAGTGAATGCGCTATTTGTGGGCGGTTTAGGGTTTTTAAGTTTTATAACGAACCCTTTAGGAGGCATTTTATGGTGTGTCATTGCCGCTAAGTATCATCATCAATTGGACGTAAAGCAATGGGTTAAGCGATTGTTAATCATGAGTGTTATCTTAGTTGCTGTTTCACCTATTTTACGTATGTTCGCGCCATATATGATTTTAATACAACAACCCATTATTAGTGCGCATTTATCAAGTTTTGACAGTTTATTACTGCCATCATTTTGGGCAAGATGGTTTTTTATCGTAGATACACCACAAATCATTACTTATATGTTCTCTCCAATAACCTTATTTATATATATTTCTGCGATAGTCCTCGGTTTTATAATGTTATATCAAAAAATAGGTAGTAAAAATTGGAAGATGATTACCATCACCACATTCATTGTTCAAAGTTTTGTAATGAACATTGGTGCTTTATTTTCATTAGTAGCCATCATTTTAGTGTTTGCAGCACAACAATCTACAAAACCGTTGGACATAGATGAAGATATATAACATAATAAATATTTTTGAGATAATTTTTTAATATTTGTATTGAACTAGGTATTAATTTCATTTAACATTATAGAAAACAATAAGGAGATAACAATTATGATCAAACGAACAGCTGAAAAAGTTTTAACATGGATAGGTGTTGGAATACAAACTATCGCTATTTTATTTTGTGGATTTTTGGCATTAGTGATTGGCTTAAACAGTAATGAATTTGAAACAGCATTACTTGAAGACGGTACATATACAGTAGATGAAGCGCAATTTGTAGTTATGATATATAACTTTTTTATCAATTTTGCTGTAATATTCGGCATTCTTGCATTAATTCTTGCGATTGTCGGTGGTGTATTCATTAATAAAAAGACGAAACTTGCAGGAATTTTACTTATTATTGCAGGTGTGCTCAGCTTTTTCTTTTCACTCTCAGGAATTTTATGGTTAGTCGCAGGTATTATGTTGCTTGTTAGAAAACCAGCACCAACGCATGCGCAACCACATGCATCACAATCAATGCAAAACAATAACCAACCAGTGAATCATAGTGAGCCACAACATGTTGAAAACCATAACCCTGTAAGACACAGTGAACAACGTTCAGCAAACAGTCACTCTGAACAAGCGCACACATCTCATCATACGCAACAACATGACGATGAACATTTCCGCTCTGAAGCAGAGGAACAACGTTCTAAAGATATTCAAAAAAATCCATATAAATATTAATAACAATAGGAGCCTCATTGAGGTTCCTTTTTTATTTTGTCTTTATAATGTGGATTCAAATGATTGTGCCATGTCATTTTAACCCGTTTGAAACGAAAGGAGTCATGGTGGATGCCTTTGACGTCAAGGACAAAATATTAAAGGACTAAGAGTGCTCGTGATGGATGATTTAAAGAAATGAGCCAAACATGGAAATCAAGTTTTGATATAATATAGTTTAAACGAAACATCATAGAGGTGTGACTATGAAATATAAAGCATTAATAATAGAAGATGATGTTGAAATTGCGCATATTATTTCTTTGAATCTTGCTCGTCTAGATACACATGCAACCATCGCTTATACAGGTGATGATGGACTTTCCAAAGTGTTATCGTCCACCTATGATTTAATCATTTTAGACCTTATGCTTCCTGGAAAGACTGGCAATGAGCTAATGAAAGAATTAAAAAAAAACATCACAGCTAAAATTATCGTCGTTTCGGCAAAATCCGAAGTAAATGAAAAAGTTGAATTATTATTATCTGGTGCGGATGACTATATCACCAAACCGTTTTCGAAAGCTGAATTTATGGCACGTGTTCAAGTACAATTGCGCAATATTCAGGCTAGCACCATGCCTACTGTTTTAAAATGGAAAGCACTTGAGTTGAATCCTACTAAACGTACAGTTTATATAAATGAACATTATTTGGAACTAACAAATACGGAATTCGATATTTTGGCATTATTGTTAACACAGCCTGAAACTCCATTTACAAAGCGTCAATTATATGAAACATTACAGGGGCTATATATCGGCGATGATAATACAATTAACGTACATATCTCGAACTTAAGAAAAAAATTAAGCCTTTATTCTGACGATCCTTATATTAAAACGGTGTGGGGCATTGGATTTATGCTTGTTTAAATCTTTATACTTTCTTTATATTTTATTTAAAGTAATTTGAGACCTCTGATTCTATAGTAAAATCATAGAAGGAGTTTTTTTTGTGTCATATGTAATCAAAACCAATCAATTATTTAAACAATATGGAACACAGTATGCGCTACATCCTACTGATTTTTCTTTAAAAAAGGGAGACATTTGCGCGTTAATTGGGAAAAATGGTGCAGGTAAATCGACGCTCATAAAATTGATGGCGAATCATATTCAACCATCAGGGGGCACATTAGAATTGTTTGGAACGTTAGATGATTCGAGTCAAGAAATGCGTAAACGCATCGGCTTTTTCATTGATACAACAGTATTCATGCGTCACCTTACAGCACGCCAAAATTTGGAATATATTGCGATGCAAACTGGAAAGGTCGATATTCAACATATTCAATCTATTTTAAAGCAAGTCGGCTTAGAGAATGAAACAAGGAAAGTAAAAGCGTTCTCTTTAGGAATGAAACAACGACTAGGTATTGCGTTAGCATTGCTTAATCATCCGGATGTTTTAATTTTAGATGAACCTATTAACGGTTTAGACGTAGAAGGCATTAGAGATTTTCGTCAATTCATTACACAACTCAATAAAGAATTGGGAATGACCATTTTAATTTCTAGTCACATTTTAAGTGAATTACAACAAATTGCGACTCAATTTGTCTTTATTGAGAATGGTCACATTATTGAGTCTATTAGTAAGGATACATTATTAAATAAAGTACAAAAAGCAATCTCGTTAAAAGTGGACCTTCCTTCGAAAGCGGTTCAAATCATAGAGGAATTGGACAATGCTATACAATATAAAGTGCTTGAAGATAACACCATTGTTATCCATACCGCACATATGGATACCACGCAACTCAATGCTCTAATGTGGGATAACGGTATCCGTGTCGCTCAGATTCAAGAAGAAGTGTTTAATTTAGAAAACTACTTCTTACAAGGGGAAGGGGGCAGCAAGTATGATTAATTATCTTAAAAGTCAACGCTACCTCATGCTTAGAAGTAAGGCGTTTTATATATTGCCATTGGTATGTTTTACCCTCATCATATTCTTCGCGCTAACGCTTTATATAATGGGCAAACAAGGTTCGTATTTCCCTTATGACAACGCGCGTTTTTATTATGTCAATGTGGTTGGATTTAGTGGATTAATTATCTTTATAGGAATCATTATTACGCAATTTTTCCACTCTAAAGAACGACAATACAATGACAAAGTGAGTATCGCATATGACGTGCCTTTGAAAGTCATTTATTTTGGAAAATTGATGATGATTTTTGGATATTTCTTATTTATATGTTTAGTCTCTTATATCATCATGATTGTATTTGGAATGCTTCTATTTAAAGATGGACAAACGTATATCAGTGATTTTACATTGAGTATCACTAATATGTGTCCACTTGTGGTAGGGATACTTGCTGTTGCGCATGCATTATTTAGTATGCGAATGAATGCGATAGGTGTTATTATTGCAGTGCTTTTATGTTTACAAATCGGTGTGCATCGCATTTTGTATGGTTTAACGTTGTTAAATGATGGTTTCAAGCCCCTGTTTAAACTCACACCACAATATTTATTTGATCATATATTAGAGCTTTATATGACTGGAAAAGTGAGTTTAGGCATTCAATATTGGGTTGTTGGTTTGTGTATTGGCATTTTAGGTCTCATCTTAGGGTATGTTAAATTTAAAAAATTAGAGTATTAAATGAAGGATGAAGCGTAATGATCTTTATTTGTGTTGTAGTGTTGGTCGTCATAAGTGTAGTGCTAGGAAGTCAATACGTGCGATTGCTTAATGAGGTCAATAATATTGAAAGACAGTTGAAAATTTTAAATGAAGATACTGATACCAATCAAGTCATTCGTTCGGCGTCGCATATGAAACAAAGTCAACCCGTCATACGTGAATTGAATCGGTATATCCATCATTTAAAAGAGCAGCGTCAATTTTTTAGAAAAAAGGAATTAATGCTTAATAAAGAAATTAACAATGTGTCTCATGACCTACGCACGCCATTAACAGCAATCAAAGGATATACAGAATTAATGCAAGAAACACAAAACGTAAATGAGATGCAATCCTATGCACAGATTATTGATAAAAAGACGACACACTTAATTCATAGTGTGAATCTTTTCCATGAGCTCACGTATATCAATGCGCTCGATTATGAACTTGATTTACATTCCGTGAACATCAGTGAGTTTATTCAAGATCAATTGATTTCATATTATTATCAGTTTACGCTCAAAAATATCGACCTGACATTTGAAATAACAACAGCACATTACGCTTATTTACATGAAGAATCGATGATACGAGTTTTAGACAATGTGATTCAAAATGCACTGCGGTATGCGAAAAGTAGTGTCAAAATAAGTATTCTAGATGAGAGTGAGCATGTCACTGTGAACTTTCAAAATGATACGGACCACGAACCTTCGCCAGAGCAGTTGCATCAGTTGTTTGAACGGTCTTATACGCTTGATGAAAGTCGGACCCACCAACAAACGGGTGTAGGTTTATACATTGTGAAAACACTCATGCAACGTCAGAGTGGGGATGCCTTGCTACAATTTAATGCACCGATGTTTGAAATACGCTTAACATTGCAACGGGATACTTCATGTGTCACGTGAAACATTGTACATCATGATAAAAATAAGTGCGCCATGACGTCTATGTTGTGATGGGCGCGCTTTTTTATATTTGACATGAACATTTGGTGAAATTTCAGATTGTGGTATAAATTTGTATCTTTTTGATAAAGTTATCTTATCCATTTGTTAACTTATGGTACTATGATAAAAAAGGAGAGTGGTTGTATGAAAATTATGATTGTGGAAGATGATTTTACTATTGCTGAAAGCTTAGTAAAAGAACTTCAAAAATGGAATCATGAAGCGGTCAATGTTCAAGACTATTATGCGATTACTGAAAAATTCCACTCGCTTCAGCCACACCTTGTTCTTTTAGATATCAATCTACCACATCTTAATGGTTTTCATTGGTGTCAGGAAATCCGTCAAACTTCTCAAGTGCCGATTATGTTTATTAGTTCTGCATCTGATAATATGAATCAAATGATGGCGATGCAAATGGGAGCGGATGATTTTATAGAAAAACCGTTTAATTTAAAGTTAACCATTATGAAAATCCAAGCGTTGTTAAGACGGTCTTATGATTTTAAAGTGGAACAATCTCAGTTGCATGTAAAAGGATGCGATTTGATCGTGGACAAGGCGATGCTCACTTATCAGGATCAAACGCTGTCTTTAACACTTACAGAGCCCCAAATTTTACAACAATTATTTATAAATGAAGACCATTATGTCAGTCGTAATACATTAATCGAACAATGTTGGCAATCTGAAAATTTCATCGATGACAATACGTTAGCAGTGAATATGTCACGTTTACGGAAAAAATTAAAACAAATTGGGTTAGTGGATTTCATACAAACGAAAAAGAATGTTGGATACAAAGTGTAAAGAGGGTGAGGCACTTGCGTTTTTATACTCATATTTTTAGTGATATATGCATATACGTGCTCATGTTAATGTTATTTTTATTTATATCATTCATCTATGGTCTTGAAGTAGAAGCATATATATTGATTTTAAGCGTGTCGCTATTTGTTTTCAGCTTGTATATCGCTGTGAAATGGGTTTATTTTAAAAAGCAAGAAACATTAAAACAAATCAATACGCGCCTTGAAGATGAATTGCAAGACGTTAAAACAAAACATCGTCACTATCAACGAGATTTAGAGCATTATTTTTTAACGTGGGTGCATCAAATTAAAACGCCAATTACTGCCTCTAAACTTTTATTAGAACGTAATGAAGCGGGGATGGTGAACCGCGTACGTCAAGAAATCACAGAAATTGAAAATTATACTAATTTGGCACTGAATTACTTAAAATTGTTAAGCCATGAAACCGACATGGTGGTCCAAAAAGTGGCGCTTGAAGATATCGTCAAACCATTAATCCAACGATATGCATTACATTTTATTGAACATCGTACACGCATTCATACAGAGCACCTTAATTGTGAGGTGACGACAGACGCCCAATGGATCAAGATTATGATTGAACAAATTTTAAATAATGCACTCAAATACGCTAAAGGTGGCGATATTTGGATTGTATTCGATGCGCAACAACACACACTCACAATTAAAGATAACGGTATCGGTATCAATAAGGTCGATTTGCCAAAGATATTTGAAAAAGGGTATTCCGGGACGAATGGTCGTTTGAATGACAAATCTAGTGGAATAGGATTGTTTATTGTGAAAGAAATTTCAGAGAAACTGCATCATCCTATAGCTGTTCAATCAGAACCTGGCATATATACAGAATTTACGATTCAGTTTCCGAAACCATCTCATCTTACAAATATGTAAGATTCGCAGCAACTTTTGTAAGGAATTATAAATGTTGCTGTTTTCTTTATCCTTTACACTGAAGTCAAAGAAATAAGGAGGCAACCACGATGTTACTAAAAGTAAGACATCTTAAAAAAGTATATGGTAAAGGACTTAATAAAGTTACAGCATTAAATGAGATGAGCTTTGACATTCAAGAGGGTGAATTTGTAGCCGTTATGGGAGAGTCGGGTTCGGGGAAATCAACATTACTCAACCTTATTGCAACATTTGATCGTCCTACTGAAGGGTCGATTTCGATTAATCAAGAAGATGTAGCGCAATTGCGAAATAAATCCATCTCACGTTTTCGTCGAGATGAATTAGGATTTGTATTTCAAGATTTTAATGTTTTGGACACAATGAGTAATAAAGATAATATTTTGATGCCTTTAGTGTTATCAAATATTAACGTGAATACGATGCAAAAGAGACTGATTCAAGTAACAGAACAACTTGGCATCCAAACGCTACTGGATAAATATCCTTACCAAGTGTCAGGAGGACAGCGTCAACGCGTGGCGATTGCACGTGCTTTAATTAATAAGCCACAACTATTGCTCGCTGACGAACCGACGGGTGCACTTGATTCTAAAACATCTCAAGAAATTATGACCATGTTTAAAGACATTAACGACCGCAAACAAACTATTTTAATGGTGACACACTCTATACAGGATGCCTCTTTTGCAAATCGCATTTTATTTATCAAAGATGGTGGGTTATATCATGAACTGTACCGTGGAGATGAGACACAACAAGCATTTCAAAAACGTATATCAGATAGTTTAGCATTATTAAATGGAAGAGGTGTCTAACATGACCCTCAAGCTTTTAATCAAACTTGTTAAACGAAACTTTGTTGCGTTAAAAACGTTATTTATCCCGTTTATTTTGACAGCAAGCATGATGTTAGGATTAGAATATATTTTATTATCAATCATAAATAATGACTACATTGCACACCGTCATGAATATTTACCAGAATTGTTAATGTATATCAATGTGATTATTATGATTTTATCAGTCATTTTCATTATCTATGCCAATAGCTTTATAATGAAACGCCGTCGAAAAGAGTACGCGCTACAAATTGTGTTAGGTTTGGAGAAAAAACATTTACACATTGTGTCATTTTTAGAATTAAGTGTACAGTTTATCGTCGTGAATATTTTGAGTATCGTTGGCGGATATTTATTTGGAAATTTACTCTTTTTATTATTAAACAAATTGATTAGTAAAACGTCGATATCCATAATGCATTACCCATTTAGTATTAAAGCGATGCTTATCACGTTAGCAATCAGTGCAGTTTTATTTAGTGTTTTATTAATGATCAATATCATTCATACAAGTACGAAAAGCCCTATTAAGTTAATGAATGAGAGTCGTGCAGGAGAGAAAAAAACACGAAAATGGATACTCATTCCTTTATGTTTCGTTGGGGCGTTATGTTTAGGATATGGATACTATTTGGCGCTGTCAGCAAAAACGATTGTGAGCTCATTTCAAACAATCTTTACAGCGATTTTCTTTGTGATGATTGGAACCTATGCATTATTTATGTCATTAAGTTTACTCTTACTACAATGGCTCCAACGCATACCTAAAATTTATTATAAACCTAAAAATTTCTTTTCAATCGCAGGTTTACTATCACGAATGAAGGTAAATGTTGTTGGTTTAGCAAGTATCACAATGTTATGTACGTTTTTAATTGTGACGATGGGCATGACCGTCACCACCTATCGTGGTTTAGAAGACCAAGTGGAACAATCATTAAAAGAAGATTATCAAATTACATTAGATGGTAATTATAATTATTCAAAAAAAGCATCAAATCGTGTCGAAGCCCTTAAAAAAGACATTGATCACCTTGCGACAGTCGATCAATATCGTATATTCGGGAATGAATTTATATCATTCCAACTGAAAGATCATACCTTTAAGGTGCCAAAAGAAGGATTTAATTTATATATGAGTGATCTAGTATATGGGGTGGTTGTCACTCAAAAAGATTACAATCAAGCGCGTCATGCGCATGTCCATTTAAAAGACAATGAAATCATCATTGATTCCGATTCCGCTATGTTTAATGGCATGAAACATGTTAAGATTAGCGGCAAAACGTACAATGTGATTCGTACTGATAATAAAGAAATAGGCAATCAAATCGCCGCAGATTCTGCGTATATTATTGTGAAAGATGATCAAACCTTCAAGACAATTACAAAACCATTTACGCATCAAGACAGTACTGGAGGTACAAACATCGATTTTAATATCCAAGGCAATAAAAAGAGTTTTGCTAAAGCCATGGCTCATTTACAAAAGGAACATGATGTGTCTATTATGAGTAAAGACGACATTAGAAAATCTCTTTATGAATTAAATGGTGGCCTCATCTTTATGGGGATTGTCGTTTCAATTGTGCTACTCGTGGAGACGTTTTTAATGTTATATAACAAGCAAATATCTGAGGGTTATGAGGATAAACGGAATTTTGATATTATGCAAAAAGTTGGTTTAGATTATCGCTTAATCAAACAAACCATTCATCAACAAATTATGTGGGTTTTTGTATTACCTATTCTAGTCGCGTTGATTCATACACTTTTTGCAGGTAAAATTATTTATAAGTTATTAGGTATTTTAGGTATTAAAGACTTATCACTCTTCTTAAGTAGTTATGTCGGTGTCACATTCATTGTGGTGCTTGTTTACGGATTTATGTATTGGATTACTTCCACAATATATTACAAAATTGTTCAATTGAAATAAAGATTATTATTTTTTTCGTAAATCGTCACTTCGCAACTGCAATATTAATGTGACGACTTGATGAAGCACTTTTAATTTAACCAAGTTAAACTATGAATGATCGTATGCTAATATGTAAAAGTATTGAATAGGTCACGTTGTATACAGCTAATATAACTATAGCCTTCAGAACTCATGACAGACTGAGTTTTGAAGGCTTTTTTGACCAATCGCTGGCCTTAAATTTAGAGGCGTTTTTAGAATGTTTCTCCCAATGATTGTGCTTTTAAAATGGCAGCTGCTTTAATTTCTTCGCTACGTTCAGGATCTTTATTGTGACCTTCAATAATAACCGTATCATATGATGGTACGCCAAAGAATCCCATCATCGCTTTAATGTAGCTGTCGCCATGTTCCAATGCATTCGCTGGTGCTTCTGTATAATAACCACCACGTGATTGAATGTGTAATGCTTTTTTATTTGTTAATAGTCCAACAGGGCCATTAGATGTGTATTTAAATGTTTGGCCAGCAACAGCCACAGCATCAATATATGCTTTTACGACTGGTGGAAATGATAAGTTCCACATTGGTGTAACAAAGACGTATTTATCAGCATTTACAAACTGTTCTAATATCTCATTTAAACGTGTCACTTTTGTTTCTTCTTCTGCAGTTAAAACGTCGCCATTTTGTAGCTTACCCCATGCAGAGAAGACATCACCATCAATATAGGGTACATACTCTTTGAATAGGTCTACATGCACAATTTCATCATCTGGATGATGCGCTTCATACGATTTAATAAAGGCTTGACCTGCTGCCATAGAATTAGAGACCAACTCGTCTAAAGGGTGAGCTGTAATAAATAATAATTTTGCCATTGTTCGTTCGCTTCCTTTTCTGTTTTATCATTTGAGTTTTTATCTACAGCCCATATTGTACCAAGTATACAAAATATATCAATGATAAATTTCGAATTCGTAATAAATCAGACTAATGGCCGATGCGTTTGGGTGTAATCGGTTTAAAAAAAGATAATTATAAACAAAACAGAGCGCCATGACAGGGTCATGACGCAGATTTGAAGTTAGACATATATTGATATGGTTAGATTATTTTTTTAATAAATAATCGTATTTAGATGTATCTAATCCTTGTGCTTTTGCAGCTTTGAGAAAATCTTTAGCAGATTTGTATCCTAATAATTTGAAGTAAGCTCTGATGCTAGCTTTTGTTTTTTTGTCAGTTTTTTTGTCTAAAAGGACACCAACATAATCAACTTCATGTTCTAAAATGCGTGAATCGTCATGTAATACAATACCGCCTTTAGAAAATACAGATGCCTCCGCTTGCTGATGTGGCACTGCCGCAAAAATACCAGTGGCTAAAACTCCTGTTGTAACTGCAGATAAAATAATTTTATTAAGATTCATTTTGAATCACTCCTAGTTATTTGATGTATTAACTGTATCATAAATTTTTTGAAAATTGTTTTTATTTAATCATTCTTAAGATGATTTAAGTACGCGTTAAAAGTATTGAATCTGGATTTAATATAACTTTGGAACGAAAATATTTAAGAGGGGTGGGGAGTCTGAAGGGAGAGGGCGGTTAGACTGTCGCACGTATAATATGTTGATCTCATTACGCCTATTAGGACATACTGTCCGCTGTTTTGACATGCATACTAATGTTTTTTTACGCAAATATGTAATGTTTCTTTAACTTTAAAGACATAGGGTATATGTGTTTATGTATAGATGCCGACAACGGATGATATCGGCGTTTTGTGTATCTTAATAAGATGTCAATATGGAGGGATATGATATTTTGAATGAGATGAAAACGATGGATTTGAAAGGGCGATCTTTAATAAAAGATACAGATTTTACGCAAGCGTTATTTAATGAACTTATAGACAATGCAATAAAATTAAAAAAAGATAAAGCGTTAGGTGTCATGCATCATGAACTACAAGGTAGAAATATCGCATTATTATTTGATAAACCTTCAATGCGCACACGTGCCGCGTTTGTATGTGCAGCGACAGAACTTGGCGCACATGCTGAGTTTTTAAGTGATTCGGATATTAAAATTGGTGAAAAAGACACCATTGAAGATACAGCGATTGTTTTAAGCCGTTATTTCGATGGCATTCAATATCGTCATTCATCGCAACAACGTATAGAAACATTTGCTCAATACGCGGACGTACCTGTGTGGAATGGTATGACGGATGACTGGCATCCTACACAAATGTTGGCAGATTTTATGACAATCAAAGAACACTTTGGACACATAGAAGGAGTAACATTAACGTATTTAGGAGATGGTCGTAATAATATGGCCCATTCATTAATGATGTCTGGCGCAATTTGTGGATTACATATACGCATTTGTGCACCCGAAACATTGCAACCAGATGCATACGTCTTAAAACAAGCAATCGCAAGTGCTAAGCAGTCCAATGGGTCGATAGAAGTGACTACAAATATTGATGAAGCAGTGAGAGGTGCAGACATCTTGTATACCGATACGTGGGCATCTAAAGGTGAAGAAAGCGCAATTGCATCTCGAATTGCGTTATTAAAAGATTTTCAAGTTAATCAGGAATTAATGTCGAAGACGGGTCAACGCCATACAATATTTTTTCATTGCCTACCTGCGATTCATAATACGGAAACAGAATTTGGTCAAATGATATATGAAAAATTTGGACTAACGGCTTTAGAAGTGACAGATGATGTGTTTAAAAGTAAACAGTGTAAATCTTTTGAGCAAACTGAAAATAAACTTCATACCTTGAAAGCATTGATGATTGCTACGATAGCAGGATAAAAGTTGAAAATCTGGTGGCGCATATTTTGACTTATACAGTCGATACTGGTATAGTATCAGTGAATTTAAATTGAAAAAAGGTTGTATGCGGTCACATACAACCCGACAGGCCATTCATGGCTTACCATTCAGTTCATACCATTCAACGATTGTTGAATGGTTATTTTTTTTGCTGTGTCACAAGTACAAGACTCATGACGGTGAATACAATCATCAACATTTGATAATCGGTCATTAAATTTTACCCCTTTTCTGTTTGTGTTCTATAAGCATCACCTCGTTTTGTTTTAATCCTACACCATTGACCTGTCTAAATGTATACTAACATAATACGAACGTATGTTCTACTTTTTCGGATAACTTTTTTATTTCGTTATGACCTATCAACGTAATCGGACATGAACTAGTACCTGGTGTCAACTCTTTTTACGCTATAAGTGTAAATATTTTGGTGGGCCTGAGCCCTTTGATAACATAAGTTCAGTAAGTAGAAAGGAAGTTAGAATATGAAGAATACAGAGCTTGTTGCACCAGAACGTTACAACATTGTTGATGAAATTGAAAAACATGCACAAACTGCGCATAAACTCGCATTAATTTATGAAAATGGCTTTAATCCACCAGTGAAAGTGACATATGAAACATTGATGCATCATGCGAATCAAGTCGCGCATGTATTGCAGCAATATGGGTTGCAAAAAGGGGACCGAGTGCTCATCATGCTGCCAAGAGCGATTGAAACATATGAAGTATACATCGCAGCGCTAAAAATGGGTTTAACGGTTATCCCAAGTTCTGAAATGCTACGTACTAAAGACTTGCAATACCGTATTAGTCACGCGAGCGTTAAAGCAGTGATTACGATGCCCGACTATATCCAAGAATTTGAAAAAGCAATGGAATATGAAACCTTAATCAAAATGCTAGTTACAGGACAACATGCACAATGGATATCTATTGCATCTGAGAAACCTCAATATCCAACATATTTTGAAAAACAATCAACACATCGCGATGATTTGGCAATTTTGTCGTATACATCAGGCACGACCGGTAACCCTAAAGCCGTGATGCATACACATGGATGGGGGTATGCGCATATGCGTTTAGCGCCAAAACAATGGTTGAATATAGAGGAAGATGATCTCGTATGGGCAACAGCAGCCCCTGGGTGGCAAAAATGGATATGGAGTCCATTTCTTTCAATTATGGGATCTGGTGCCACCGCTTTTGTATATAATGGTAAATTTAAAGCTTCACGTTATTTGGAATTGTTACAAGACTTCAAAATTAATGTGTTATGCTGTACACCAACCGAATACCGTATGATGGCAAAACTACAAAATTTAACAGATTATGATTTGTCTCATTTGAAAAGTGCAGTTTCTGCAGGCGAACCGCTCAATAAAGATGTGGTTAATCAATTTGAAGCACACTTTAATTTGACGGTGCGCGATGGCTATGGTCAAACCGAAAGTACATTGCTTATCGGCTTTTTAGAAAATACACCTAAACGCCCTGGTGCAATGGGTAAAGCTATTCCAGGTACAGGGGTGACGATTGTTGATGATGAAGGAAATGAACTGGGGAGCAACGAAGAAGGCAACATCGCCGTACCATTATCATTACCAGCGTTGTTCAAGGGGTATTTTAATGACCATGAACGAACGGAGGAAGCGCGTTTAGCGGGATATCATATTACCGGTGATTTGGCACAGAAAGACGAAGATGGGTATTTTTGGTTTGAAGGACGAAAAGATGACATTATCATTAGTTCGGGCTATACCATTGGTCCATTTGAAGTTGAAGATGCGCTTACGCATCATGAAGCTGTAAAAGAATGTGCCGTCGTTGCAAGTCCTCATGCTGATAGAGGACATATCGTAAAAGCGTTTGTCATTTTACAAGAGGGGATTGAAGGAGATGATGTCCTCATACAACAAATGCAACAATTTGTGAAAGAAAGTGTCGCACCGTACAAATATCCACGAGCTATAGAATTTGTAGATACTTTGCCAAAAACGAACTCTGGAAAAATTCGTCGCATCGAATTGCGTCAAGCTGAACAAAGAAAATTTGCAAGAGACGAAACATAAAATAATGATATGAGACGATCATAGTGTGTTAGTTTCGTTAAAATAAATTGTATTCAAAAAGCCTTCATCGTTATAAAAAAGACGTTGAAGGCAATTTTTGTGAATCTTAATATCGCTCACAGTATTATATTAGGAATAAAGATATGAAAGCGTAAATTAATGCGCATACATTAATGGTAGTTAAACTCGCATATAGCACATCATATTTATAGCATTTAATGATTCCAATAAGTGTAATGATGAATGAAAGGCAAATCCAAGCACAAATCAATAATGCATATGTAGCCAATGTGGTAGGTAGAATGAGCGTACATATACACATACAAGTTGATATAAACGTGAATGAGAGGGCCAAACATTTATACAATGTCCCCATGATGTAAACTCCTAAAATATATTTCGCCTTATTATAACATATTTATATTATGTTGGGGTGCTTTTGTGAATTCCTTCAGCCGCGCGTAAACCACTAAAAATACAGCCGCCTAAAAATGTTCCCTCTAATGCACGATACCCGTGAACGCCGCCACCACCAAATCCTGATGCTTCACCTGCCGCATATAGACCTTTGATGTGCTCACGATGATGATTAAACGCTTGACCGTCTAGGTCGGTTTGAATACCACCCAATGTTTTACGACTAATAATATGTAGTTTCACCGCGATTAGTTTGCCGTTTTTACCACTTAATATCGGATGTGGTTTCGCCGTACGAATCAATTTATCACCTAGAAAGTGTCGAGCATTACGTATAAATGTAACTTGTGGATCTTTGCTAAATACATTTCTAATTTGTAAGTCACGTGCTTCAATTTCATGTTTGACATGATCGTGATCGATTAAATTTTCTCCAGTTAAAGCGTTCATTTTTTCAACTAACGATTTTAAATCATCGGCCATCACAAAATCAGCGCCTTTATTTAAAAAAGCTTGAACAGGACCGGTTGCTTTTTTACCGAGCCGTTCTTTAATCACGTGTTGAATCGATTTATTTGTTAAATCAGGGTTTTGTTCTGAACCGGAGAGTACAAATTCCTTTTTTACAATATCTTCTGTAAGGATAAACCATGAATAATCATAGCCTGATTTCATAATGGTTTCGAGCGTGTGCAACGTATCAAATCCAGGATAGTCCGGTGCTTCCATACGTATTCCTGTCGCGGTAAACCACATGGAGGAAGGGCCGGGAATAATACGAATGCCGTGTTTATTCCAAATAGGACTATGATTTTGAATGCCTTCAGTATAATGCCACATACGATCTTTATTCACGAGATTGACACCAGCATTTTCGCTAATTTCAAGCATCTTACCATCGGTCGAATCAGGAACACCTTGTATCATTGTTTTCGGGGCAGCACCTAGGCGTTGTGGCCAATTTTGTCGAATCAATGCTTCATTTGCGCCAATGCCACCTGTTGTAATCAAGAGGTAAGACACCTCAAATTGAAAAGTATCGACTACTTTACGTGAAGACGGCGCGCCAATTGGGACATCGCTTTGTTCGAGTATATTGCCAGAGATACTTTTAATAGCGTCGCCTACAATTTTAATGTCGGTCACTTGATGTCGCGGTAAAAATGTAAACTGACCAGACGCTTCATATTTCTTAACAAACGCGATAAAAGGGTTTACCAGACCTGGTCCTGTCCCCCAAGTGATGTGAAAACGTGGCACAGAATTACCATGACCAGAAGCGGAATGTCCACCACGTTCCGCCCAACCAAGTATCGGTGTCAATGTGATGCCCATGTCTTTTAAATATGTTTCTTTCTCATAAGTCGCAAAATGTACATAAGCTTTAGCCCACTGATACGCCCAGTAATCATCCTCCTGTAAGCGATCAAACCCTGCTGATCCTAACCAATCACTGAGTGCTAAGTCATAACTATCTTTAACGCCCAAACGTCGCTGAACTTTAGAATTCACTAAGAAAAGACCACCAAATGACCAATACGCTTGTCCTCCCATTGCTTGAGGAGGTTCTTGATCAATCAATGTGACACGGTGCCCACGCTTTAACAACTCCGTCGCAGCAACTAGTCCGCTTAAACCAGCACCAATAATATGAATATGTTTTTGCATAACGTCACCCCGATCTTTGTATTATCTTCAGTATCCCATATCAACAAGATAAGATTCAAAAGTTAACCCCCATTCGTAAATATAAAATTCTGACAAAATTCATTAAAACTTTAAATAAAAATCACATCGTGTTCATACATCAATGGTAGTATAGCGATAATTAATAAAAAGGAGTTTACAAATGAAAAAAGGGAAACAGGTTCAATGGATGCATAAAGTGATAGTTGGCACAGCTTTATTTGTTTTAGGCAGTTCGCTCGTAGTAGGGGCATTTGAAAATGTACATATCGTTCCTGAGAAAGTGCATGAAGTGCGTTAAAGTTATGTTAATGTAAACACATAAAAAACGCAGAAGCAAGAGGGGGCGCTTCTGCGAAAAAGTATCTATTAATTTATAGGAATTCGAGACGGTGATGTCTCAGAATGTTGCGTTTTAGGTAGCGTAATTTCAAGCACACCATTGTCATAAGATGCGTGAATATTGTCTCGTTCAACGTTATTGAATGTGAATTGACGTTTCACACTTGAAGTACGTCGTTCACGATGTACAATAACGCCATCTTCATTTTCTTTTTCATTATTTTCAGTGTGAGCTGCAGCTATAGTTAAAATGTTGTGGTCAAAATCAACGTGAATGTCTGATTTTGCCATACCTGGAAGTTCAGCGCTTACAACATATGCATCTTCACGTTCAGAAATATCTGTTTTAAAAGCTTGAGATTGCATTAAACCTTGCCCAAAATCTTTAAAAAGATCACTCGGATTCATATCAAAAATAGAATGATTAAATGGTTTTAATTGGAATGCCATAAAGCATCGCTCCTTCATATTTTAGAATGTCGCAAATATCAAGAAACTGAAATGGTAAAGGTCACATCTAATCCTTTACAATCTTATTATATGACAAAGGTCAAAAATAGTCAAGGTCAAAGTATTGTGATTGGTGTAAATTAAAATTTATCCAAAATACGTAAAGATCAGTGATATCAATGGATTAGACAAACTTAAAAGTTATAGTATACTGTAGCTAGAGGTTTTAGTACTCTGTAATTTTAGGTATAAGTGAAACACGAAGAGTATTACCGATATATTGACTACTGTTTTAGTACTCTGTAATTTTAGGTATAAGTGAAACAGAGTTATTAAAACCGTATCTTGCACGCGCAGTTTTAGTACTCTGTAATTTTAGGTATAAGTGAAACATGTGCGGTGCATAGTTAAGGTTCCTTTCTGTTTTAGTACTCTGTAATTTTAGGTATAAGTGAAACATGTCATCGTCATGTCGTCGTTGAGCATGTGTTTTAGTACTCTGTAATTTTAGGTATAAGTGAAACAAATCACTATTAAAGATGATTCGACAGCTTGTTTTAGTACTCTGTAATTTTAGGTATAAGTGAAACTCAGGTACACGCTCTATTCAATTGTACCGGTTTTAGTACTCTGTAATTTTAGGTATAAGTGAAACAGTTATGTATATTAAAGATGTTGTCACAACGTTTTAGTACTCTGTAATTTTAGGTATAAGTGAAACTGGTAACCTTGCAACACGTGGCACAGTACAGTTTTAGTACTCTGTAATTTTAGGTGTTTTTATAAATGTGCTATTTATGAAATATCTATATAAGCGATCCATTTATTTTAGCGATAACCTCATAAAATTGTTTAACTCAATGAAATAAATGTTATTTAGGTGGAAGTTATAACACTCACTCCATAAAAAATATCAGAAAATTCTTGACTCAAATGGATCTTATGATAAAATAAATTTACAAGTACTTATTTGTGCTTATACCTAAAATTACAGAATCTACTAAAACAAGACTATATGTCGTGTTTATCCCACTAATTTATTAGTGGGAATTTTTTTGTTCTTCTTTTATAATAGTATTTAAAAGGGAGGGCAATGTATAAATGAATAATTATATACTAGGACTCGATATAGGTATTACCTCAGTGGGATACGGTATTGTAGATAGTGATACGCGTGAAATTAAAGATGCTGGGGTACGATTGTTTCCAGAAGCGAATGTAGACAATAATGAAGGAAGACGTAGTAAAAGGGGAGCGCGACGATTAAAAAGAAGACGAATTCATAGACTTGATAGAGTGAAACATTTACTCGCAGAATATAGTTTATTGGATTTAACAAACATTCCTAAAAGTACGAATCCTTATAAAATAAGAGTTAAAGGTCTTAATGAAAAGCTAAGTAAAGATGAACTGGTTATCGCATTATTACATATTGCTAAGCGTCGTGGTATCCATAATGTCAATGTAATGATGGATGATAATGATAGTGGCAACGAGCTGTCCACAAAAGACCAATTAAAAAAGAATGCTAAAGCGTTATCAGATAAATATGTGTGTGAATTACAACTTGAACGATTTGAACAGGATTATAAAGTCCGTGGTGAGAAAAACAGGTTTAAGACAGAAGATTTCGTTAGAGAAGCACGTAAACTTTTAGAAACACAATCAAAGTTTTTTGAGATTGATCAAACATTTATAATGCGTTATATTGATTTGGTTGAAACGAGACGTGAATATTTTGAAGGGCCTGGCAAGGGAAGTCCGTTTGGTTGGGAAGGTAATATTAAAAAGTGGTTTGAACAAATGATGGGGCACTGTACATATTTCCCTGAAGAACTTCGTAGTGTTAAATATGCATATAGTGCAGAACTTTTCAATGCGTTAAATGATTTAAATAATTTAGTAATCACGCGTGATGAAGAAGCCAAACTTAATTACGGTGAAAAATTTCAGATTATTGAAAATGTTTTTAAACAAAAGAAAACACCGAATTTAAAACAAATTGCTAAAGAAATTGGTGTAAGTGAAACGGATATTAAAGGATATCGTGTTAATAAATCGGGTAAACCCGAATTTACTCAATTCAAGCTATATCATGATTTGAAAAATATTTTTGAAGATTCAAAGTACTTAAATGACGTACAATTAATGGATAATATTGCTGAAATAATTACTATATACCAAGATCCAGAGAGTATTATAAAAGAACTTAATCTATTACCGGAATTGCTTTCTGAAAAAGAAAAAGAAAAGATTAGTGCGCTTTCTGGATATGCTGGCACACACCGATTATCTTTGAAGTGTATCAACCTGCTTTTAGATGATTTATGGGAAAGTTCTTTAAATCAAATGGAACTCTTTACAAAGTTGAATTTAAAACCTAAAAAGATAGACTTAAGCCAACAACATAAAATACCTATAAAACTTGTAGATGATTTTATTTTATCTCCTGTTGTAAAACGTGCCTTCATTCAGTCTATTCAAGTCGTAAATGCCATAATCGATAAGTATGGATTACCTGAAGATATAATTATAGAACTTGCAAGAGAAAATAACAGTGATGATAGAAGAAAATTTTTAAATCAACTTCAAAAACAAAATGCAGAAACCCGAAAACAAGTTGAAAAGGTGTTAAGAGAGTATGGTAATGATAATGCTAAAAGAATTGTTCAAAAAATTAAACTTCATAATATGCAAGAAGGTAAGTGTTTATATACTTTAAAAGATATTCCTCTTGAAGATTTATTAAAAAATCCTAATCACTATGAGGTCGATCATATCATACCGCGTTCGGTAGCTTTTGATAACTCTATGCATAATAAAGTGTTAGTAAGAGCTGAAGAAAATAGTAAAAAAGGTAATAGAACACCGTATCAGTATTTAAATTCAAGTGAATCTTCATTATCATATAATGAATTTAAGCAACATATTTTAAATTTAAGTAAAACAAAAGATCGTATTACTAAAAAGAAAAGAGAGTATCTTTTAGAAGAACGTGACATTAATAAATATGATGTGCAAAAAGAGTTTATTAATCGTAATTTAGTAGATACGCGTTATGCGACAAGAGAATTGACAAGTCTTTTAAAAGCATATTTTAGTGCCAATAATTTGGATGTTAAAGTTAAAACAATCAATGGTAGTTTTACCAATTATTTAAGAAAAGTGTGGAAGTTTGATAAAGATAGAAATAAAGGATATAAACATCATGCAGAAGATGCATTGATCATTGCTAATGCGGATTTTCTGTTTAAACATAACAAAAAGCTTCGTAACATTAATAAAGTATTAGATGCTCCTAGTAAAGAAATCGACAAAAAAAGAGTGACTGTGCAAAGTGAAGATGAATATAACCAAATGTTTGAAGATACTCAAAAGGCACAGGCCATTAAAAAGTTTGAAATTCGTAAATTTTCTCATCGCGTAGATAAGAAACCTAACCGTCAACTAATTAAAGATACTTTATACTCTACAAGAAATATAGATGGTATTGAATATGTGGTTGAAAGTATTAAAGATATATACTCTGTTAATAATGATAAGGTAAAAACAAAATTCAAAAAAGATCCCCATAGACTTTTAATGTACAGAAACGATCCTCAAACATTTGAGAAGTTTGAAAAAGTATTTAAACAATATGAAAGTGAAAAAAATCCATTTGCTAAATACTATGAAGAGACAGGTGAGAAGATTAGAAAATTTTCTAAGACGGGTCAAGGCCCTTACATTAATAAAATAAAATACCTTAGAGAAAGATTAGGTAGACATTGTGATGTAACAAATAAATATATAAATAGTAGAAATAAAATTGTCCAATTAAAAATTTATTCTTATAGATTTGATATTTACCAATATGGAAATAATTACAAAATGATTACGATTAGTTATATAGATTTAGAACAAAAATCTAATTATTATTATATTTCGAGAGAAAAATATGAACAAAAAAAGAAAGATAAACAAATAGATGATAGTTACAAGTTCATCGGAAGTTTTTATAAAAACGATATAATTAATTATAATGGTGAAATGTATAGAGTGATTGGTGTAAATGATTCTGAAAAAAATAAAATTCAGCTTGATATGATTGACATATCTATTAAAGATTATATGGAATTGAATAATATTAAAAAAACTGGTGTTATATACAAAACCATCGGTAAATCAACGACGCATATTGAAAAATATACCACTGACATATTAGGTAATTTGTATAAAGCTGCTCCACCTAAAAAGCCGCAACTCATTTTTAAACGAGGTATGGAATAATGTCGTGGAGAATTGTGTATGCTTCAGATGTTAGTAAGATGTCTTTGAACTTAAATAGTTTGAAAGTCACAAAAGGGGATTTGGAGGTTAAAATCCCCTTGAGTGATATTTTTGCAGTGGTGATTGAAGATTTAACGGTGACACTTACAGCAAGGTTGTTAGTCGAATTGTCGGATTACAATATTTTAGTGATTTTATGTAATCAAAAGCATTTACCTGAATGTATGTTACAACCAATATCAGGTCATTATAGTCAGTATGGTCAAATGAAAGAGCAACTATCATGGGGACAATCTGAAAAAGATGCCTTATGGAAAATGATTGTTCAACAAAAGATCAAAAATCAAGTTGCATGTATGGAACATAATGGTATTGATAAAGAAAGAACTGAAAAAATGTTACAACTCAAATCTTCAGTTAAATTATTTGATCGTGAAAATATAGAGGGGCAGGCGGCTAAATACTACTTCAATAGCTTCTTTACCAATTTTACAAGAGATAACGATGATTTATTGGAAAATGCTGTATTAAATTATGGATACACTATTTTAAATTCAGCGATTGCACGTACGATTGTTGCTAAGGGATTAATGCCTGCTATGGGGATACACCACATTGGTGGACGTAATCATTTTAATTTAGCATCGGACTTAATTGAACCGTTTCGACCAATTGTAGATTTATATTTATTAAAAAATCCACCTGATGATTTTATGACTAAACAGTATCGATTAAATTTAGTGAATTTATTACATGCTCGTGTGTATATTGATGGTAAAATGCAAACAGTTATACGAGCGATTGATATCATGGTTCAATCGATAATCGAATATTTTCGAGAAGGACAACCTCATTTAATTAAATTTCCTGAGCTTCGCAAATACGAGTTTTATGAGTTATAGATTTATGCGTGTCATTTTGATGTTCGATTTGCCAGTGGAAACTAAGCAACAAAGGCGCATTTATAGTAAGTTCAGGAAAAGATTACTCGAAAATGGTTTTTTAATGATGCAGTATTCAATATATATAAAGAGTGTTGCTAATAAAGATGCGGCACATTTTAGTGTTAATCAAGTAAAGCAGTTTTTGCCATCAGACGGTCATGTACGTGTTTTAATCATTACTGAAAAGCAATATGAAAAAATGCAAATATTATTAGGTGAAGAGGATCAAAACATCGCATTATTAGGTGATAATCGGACGATATTGTTCTAGGAGGACAGAACCGATGAATGAAATGATTTGGGACATTAAGTGTAATGATTTAGACCGGGTATCTTTAAATATCGGTCATTATACTTCAATTTATAATGAACATGACACTAAAGAAGAGGACATCCTTCAAGTCATTAATGATTATTTTCAAAAGAGGAATTCTAATAAAAATGAAGTCATTATCTTTGATGATATGAATCAAGAAACGGTGTCTTATGCTTCCTATCAAAGTTGGATACTAAATCACGAATTAGTAGAAAGAGAACATGGATTGGCTAGTAATGCTATTTTAACAAAAAAGATTTTAAGGAATTTAGGAAATCATATAGAAATTGGTAGTTATTTCAATTCTATCAATGCATTACACGAGGATGTTTTGTCATTGATTAAAAGTGAATTGCCTATTTGTATAAAAAAGTTTGATTTTAAAGCCTTTATAAAATTATTGGAATTTCATTATGAAATTTGTGAAGATTATGATCGATTAATAGTGAGGCTTGAGAAAATCCTGCCTATTTTAGTTGAAGAAATGAATGCAATATCGGGTCAAAAAACACTATTGATTTATTTTTATCCGGAAGCGAATTTGAGCCCTAAAGAACAAGTACGTTTTCGCAAATGTTTGGAAAATTTAGCGGTTCCTATAATAGTTTTAACTGGTTCAATGCATTTTTTAAGTAATGAATTAGAACATAATAACTATTTAAGAAATGGGGAACAGATGTTAACATCTAGTTTTATTAATCAGCTATGTTGGGATGCACCTTTAAATTTCAATGAGACTGACATAAAACAAAGTTTGAATCAGTTTATACACTTGTATCAAGAAAAATTAGAATTACTGCCAACTGTTACCAATTATAAATTAGGCGATATTATGCTTTTTGAACCTATTGATTTATATGTGGGTATTACTTATTTGAATCATATCGGTCAGTGTTTTGAATTAGACATTAAATATGATTTATTAAATATGCCTTTACAGAAATATGTTAAAAGTTTTGAAAAAAGTTAGATTTAGTAAATGGTATGAAGCGCCATCAAAGTTCATTTAAAAGTGGATTTTGATGGCGCTTTATAATGTTTAAATCTATTGTTATACAATCTCCGTGAGGGTACTAATAATTAAATAAATGTTTAATAAGCATAAGATAATCGTTAAAATCCATCCAATGATGTTGACTAATTTTGTATTAACGAAAGGCGCTCCCATGATGCCCTTGTTGTTCGTTGCTACGATGAGTGGGATGATGCTGAGAGGTAAAGCAATGCTTAAAAATACTTGTGTAAATATAAGTAAATCTTCTATACGTTGGGTGTCAGCGCCATAAATCAGCAAGCATACAAAAACTGGTAAAATGGCAACTAACCGTGTAATGACTCTACGTACCCAAGGTTTCATTTTCAAATGGATAAAGCCTTCCATGACAATTTGACCTGACAATGTGCCAGTGATGGTAGCGTTTTGTCCTGCCGCAAGTAAAGCCACCGCAAATAATGTACTTGTCACACCGCCACCAATGGCATTCGCAACATGTGATGTTTTTAAGGCATCATATAATTCATAAAAACGCCCAAGCTCCTGGCTCGTACCATAAAATAATGCTGCACCTAATATTAACAATAAACAATTCACCACAAAGGCCACAGACAATTGAATATTGGAGTCTATTTGTGCAAAATGAATCGCTGCTTTTTTAGAGGCATCATTTTGTCTATCGTATGTTCTTGATTGCACAATAGAGGAGTGCAAATACAAATTGTGTGGCATTATCGTTGCGCCAATAATCCCTAATGACATGTAGAGTATTCCGTTGTTAGTAACAATATCTTGGTGAGGAATAAACCCTTGTAATAATGCTGCGGTACCGGGCTTTGCCATATACACTTCAAATAAGAAAATAATGAAAATCGTAAATATGAGTACGCCGACGATAGCCTCAATTTTTCGGAAACCAAATTTCATAATTAGTAATAATAGGAATACATCCACAATGGTAATCGTAGCGCCTATAATAAGTGGAATATGAAATAATAAATTCATCGCGATTGTACTGCCAATTACTTCAGCGATGTCTGTAGCGATGATGGCGAGTTCCGCGATGATCCATGCGATTATCGCGTATTTTTTCGAAATCATATTCCGGGTAACCTGCGCTAAATCCATGTCGCTCGCAATTCCTAAGCGTGCGCTCATAGATTGTAAAAACATAGCACTTAAGCTAGAAATTAAGATAACAAATAATAAGATATAGCCATAGCTTGCGCCACCACCCATGGAGGTAATCCAATTGCCCGGGTCCATGTAACCGACAGCCACTAACAATCCAGGGCCTATAAATTTAGATAATCTTGAAAAATAAGAACCCTGTTCTTTAAAACTGACTGTATTGTTGATTTCTTCCAGACTTTTACTCATCTTAAGCACCTCCATACAATAATTTTAGGTTAACCTAACAAAGTTATTATACAATAATTCATAAAGGTGTAAAGTTGAAAGTCTTATTGAAATTAGAAAATATATTAAATAGTTGATGGAACAATATAAATAGTGCAAAAAAAGAAACAACCATCCGCCTTCCATTAGATTCAAGGGGATGGTGTTTTGTTTTGTATCATAGTAATTGATTAACGTTTGGCTTCCCATTTTTCAGTCCATACGTTGTCGTTGGCTTGGCCTTTAAAATCACTTACACCAGTAATTTTATCGATGACTGCTTCAAGGTTCGTTTTGTTTGAATGGTAGGCGTTAATATAAGTTTTGACCATCGTGGCATCATGAAGATGCGTTGTAAAGTTAAGTGACACAAAAACAGTTGGCACTTCGTGCACGTACCATGGAATTTCGTTACTCATAGCTGTGGACCATCGAATCCGATAATTATTTTCTGCTGCATAGCCAATGATGTTTGCGAAAACGAGTGCAGCATCCACATGTTGTCGATATTCCAATGTTTTACCTTTAATGCGCGTAGAGCCGTCATTAAGCGTGACGTTAAAGCCACGTCGTTCTAAAATATCAATAATATTTTGGGTTACAGACTGGTCTGCTTTATAAATACCATCTTTTTCACCTTCAATCATGTATAGGCGAATATTTGGATGCGTGTCTGGTTTGATTGGCAATTCGTTCAACGTATTTTTAACTAATGTAATGCCTAAATCAGCAGCTTCTTGTTGCATTTCTAGGTGGGCTGTTGCACCTATGACATCTAATTCAGAAGGTGCGTGTGTAAGTGAGTGTTGCTGTTGCTTTTCTGGAAGGTAGAGTTTTGCTTTTAATCCAAGAATACGGCGTAAGGCATCGTGTAAGCGCGCTTCAGTAATGATGCCCTTACGATAACCGTTAAGCATGAAGTTAAAATCTTTTTCAATATCATTGAAAAATAAAAACATGTCACATCCCGCAGCAATAGAAAGGGGCACGTATTCTTCTCGGCGAATTGAAGCGGTCATGCCTAACATATGGCTTGCGTCTGTAATGACTAGACCATTGAATTTGATGTCGGTTTTTAATAAATCGGTTATTACCTCTTGTGATAATGAAGTTGGTAAAATATCAGCATCTGTTAATTTAGGATTCAACAATTTTGAGTAGGCTGGTTGAGCGATATGGTCTGCCATAATCATTTCAACACCACGTTCAATATGGTTTTCGTATACTTTTCTAAAAGAGTCTGTGCTACAGTTTGTTCATTGACACCTAACACCAAATGTTGAACACGTTATTCTGTGCCATCACCCGGGAAATGTTTCACGCATGTGATCATATCATCATTTTGACGATAACCGTCTATATAGGCATTGGAATAACGTATCACTGTTTCAGCATTGGTACCATAACTTCGTGTGTTCACAATGGTATTACGCCAGATTTCTACAATGTCGACGCAAGGATCAAAGTTCACATTAACGCCTAACGCTTTGGCTTCTTTACCAGAAACAAAGCCCGCATTAAATGCTACTTGTGTTTGTTGTGTAGCTTCACATTTTGCCACAGACGCGATATAGGTACCATCATTACATGCGCCATTCCCACCAGCATCACAGTTTGCGGCAATGAGTAAAGGGATTTTACTATGTGATGATAAATCATTTAAAAGGGTTTGAACTTCATCTTTATTCCCTCCTTTTAAGATTTGGCTCGGCGACACATCACGCGGAAGTGTATGTAGATGGTAAAAATGTCGTCGAACATACAGGAGGATTTTTACCGTTTGAAGCGGATATTAGCACGCAAGCCACCGTTGCCATGAGATACCTGAATTTAATTACAAATAATAAAGGCCTGTGCTTATCAATATAGTATCGTCTTCAAAATACCTGAAAATGTATTTTGAAGGCGATTTTTTAGTTTTAAAATATTAAATAAGTGCTAAAAAAGATAGAGAAGTGAAATGAAATAGTTAGTCCGCTTGATGAGTAATACTTTGATTAATCTCATCTACTATTTTTTGGCTTTGTTTATAGTGATACACCCAAATAACGATATAAATTAAAATGAATATAAATGTAAACGTGAAAAATGCCCCTAATTGGAGTGCGAACCACCCAGCTAATATCGCTAAAGGCACAAAACCAACATAACTCACTACAAAATGTATGACCGTCATACGTGTAATGCTCCAATCCGTTTCTTCAAAAATACGATTCACCTGTCCGAATAAAATACCAATACAACCCCAAATGATGACGGAAATCAACATGGTGATAGTCTCATTAAAATGTGACAAATACCACTCTCCCATCGTTGACTCAGGGGATAATGGAAAATAGTGACCATCACCACTGATAAGGCTAAAAAAGATCGAAATGCTTAAGCCAAATAATACGCCCACTGCAAAGCTATGTTTAATTCTTTTCATAATGTCAATCGCTCCTTTATCGTTTTTAAATAACGTCGAGATGAGTATGTTGTATAGTCATGATGAAGACACATTCTAATTAACCCATTTGGTTCGATCGCTAATTTTTTGAGTTGGTTGATATTAATAATTTCTGATTTAGAAATACGTATAAATTGTGAAGGAAGTGTGTTTTCAAGCGCATAGAGTCTGGATTTAAGGACATATTGCCCATCAGGAGTAATCGCCACGACGGCCTTGTTTTCAGTTTTGATACTCAAAATATTTTTGACTTGAATAAAAGATATGGTGTCATCATGATAGCCAGTGAGTTGTTCAACATGATCAAGGTCTTCAATACACTGCACAACCGTTTTGATTTTGTCGTTCAATTTAGGGGCTTCGATTGTTATTTTGGGTACTTGGAATTTGTCATTAATGATAAGGTTCAATTTCATCGTTTGTGCTCCTTTCACTTTGATTAAACCATATTTTGAATTAAAAAAATTAAAAAGTGACTAAACGGTCGTTTTTTAATACTCACTGGTTAGAAATCGTTTATCATAAGTGTATACGCTAATTGTAAACTTATAATTTAAATAGGTTTACAATTGAGGTATTACGATTTAAGATGTTTAGGTGTACGCATTTTATACATATAGGTGATAATGATGAAAATATTTGTAACTGGTACGAATACAGACATAGGTAAAACGTATGTGATTACCAGATTATGGCAACGTTTAACACAATTAGGTATTTCCACCGTGATTTTTAAACCCTTTCAAACAGAAGAAATTGCAGAAGGTGTTTATCCTGATTTAGAAGCTTATAAAACAGAATGTGGTTTAGATTATCAGACCACAGGACTTTATAAATTTCATGCGCCTGTTTCACCACATTTAGCATTTAAACAAGAGCCTGAACAGCAGTTTGATTTATCAAACGTCACGGCTAAATTGTCAGCTTTAGAAGCACATTATGACGTCATTTTAATTGAAGGTGCGGGCGGCATTGCAGTGCCGATTCACATTGAAAAAGGGTCATATTTTATGACAACGGATTTAATTCGTGAGACAGCTGACGCCGTTTTAAGTGTTGTACCAGCGCAACTTGGGGCAATAAGTGAAACGATTGTGCATCAAGCGTACCTTGAACAACATCAATGTCCACCGAATTTCATTGTAATGAATCGTTATACGGATACTATCATTGAGCGAGATAACTTAGAAACACTTCAAAAATATTTGAATAAGAGGATATTGACCTTTCCTGAACAAGGTTGTGCTGAAGATTTCCCAGGTCATATTTTGAAAATTTTTAGGGAGGCGATTTTAAATGAAACATCAAACGCTTGTAGATAAAAATTTAGAATTTGTGTGGCATCCATTTACTCAAATGGGCGTCTATCGTCAACATGATCCCATCATTATTAAAAAAGGAAAAGGCAGTTATCTTTATGATACGAAAGGGCGTCGTTATCTAGATGGTTATGCATCTTTGTGGGTCAATGTACATGGACATGGTGAGAAGCGTTTAAATAAGGCGGTTGAAAAACAATTATCGTCTATCGCACATTCAACTTTACTTGGTTCGTCTAACATACCTTCCATTTTATTGGCTGAAAAATTAGTGGATATTACACCTACGTCATTACGTAAAGTGTTTTATTCAGATACAGGTAGTGCAGCTGTAGAAATTGCGATTAAAATGGCTTATCAATATTGGAAAAATATTGATCCTGTGAAGTACAAAAAGAAGAATAAATTTATTACGTTCAAAAATGGATATCATGGTGACACTATTGGCGCTGTGAGCGTTGGTGGTATCGATACCTTCCATCATATATTCCATGATTTGATTTTTGAAAATATTCAAGTGGGTTGTCCTTCGTTTTATCACAGTCAATACGAATCAGACCAAGAACTGCGAGAGGCGCTACTCGATCAAATTGAACATTTATTACAAACACGTGGTGATGAAATTGTAGGTGTTGTAATGGAACCATTAATCCAAGGCGCGACAGGGTTATTTGTGCATCCTCAAGGGTTTCTAAAAGGGGTTGAACAATTGTGCCGTCAATACAATGTCTTACTTATTGTAGATGAAGTTGCGACAGGGTTTGGACGTACGGGTGAATGGTTCGCGTGTCATCACGAAGATGTTGAACCCGATATCATGTGTTTAGGAAAAGCGATTACAGGTGGTTATATGCCACTTGCGGCTACACTAACGTCTCAACGTATTTATGATGCGTTTTTAAGTGACCAACATGGTTTAAAAACATTTTTCCATGGTCATACGTATACAGGAAATCAAGTTGTATGTGCATTGGCTTTGGAAAATATTCAATTGATGAAAGAACGTAAATTAATACCACACATTCAAAAAACATCAAAAGTACTCGATCAACATTTGCGTCAATTAGAAGGGCATCCACATGTAGGACATATACGTGGTAGAGGGTTAATGTACGGTGTTGAATTGGTGTCAGATTGTGAAAAGCACGCGCCACTGCCTATACCGACTGTTGAACACATCATTGCAGAATGTAAAAATCGAGGATTGATGATTCGTAATTTAGAAAACGTGATTACGTTCGTGCCTGTATTGAGCATGTCTAAGCGTGAAATTAAAAAAATGACATCCATTTTTAAACAAGTTTTAACGGATGTTTTGGGGTCCTAATCATGATATTTGAATCTTATTTAAATGATTTGCAATCACAAGGACAATATCGTCAATTGAGGGAAGTCGCAACGGCGCATAAACAAAGGATTTCTAGGGATGGGAAGACTTGGGTTAACTTCACCTCAAATGATTACTTAGGTTTAGGGCAACGTCACATTAATGTGATGCAATTACAGGAACGTCTTGACCAGTTTGGGGCGCATCTTGCGAGTTCCAGACTCGTCAGTGGTCATTCCAAATACTACGCTGATTTAGAAGCGCGTATTCGTGATTACTATCAATTTGATGAAGCATTACTAATGACGAGTGGTTACGATGCGAATTTAGCGATATTTCAAATCTTTAAACAAGAAAACGTGGTTGTATTTTCAGATGCTTTGAATCATGCGAGCATTATTGATGGCATTCGGTTGTCTCAAGTTCAAAAAGTGATTTTTCCACATTTAAATTATGATGTTCTAGAACATGAAATGAAACAATATCCGCAACATTATAAAGTGATTGTTACGGATTCTGTTTTTTCAACAAATGGTCATACCGCAAATTTAAATCGTTTAAGACAACTCAAGGAAGCCATCGGGAATACAATGCTTATCATAGATGATTCTCATGGATTTGGTTTAGGTTATGACATCCACTACCAAGACATCGATATTGTATCGACGAGCTTATCTAAAGGTTTAGGTGCACATGGTGGTCTAATATTATGTTCATCGATTGTTAAAGAAATGATTGTGAATACTGCGCGACCTTTCATTTATTCAAACTGTATGCCGACCATGCATTTACATTTGATTGAAAGTCAATTTGATGCATTGCTACAAGCAGATGACGCTCGACGTTTATTGCATGATAACATTGCGTACTTTAACGCATATGCTCATGATAATCAGGGTACATCAACGGCTATTCAAACATTTGCTATTGATGATGTTCATAAAGCGAATGCAATATATTATGAATTAATGGAAGCGGGCATTTGGGTGAGCTTTTTTCGATATCCAACTGTTGCACAACCCACGTTGAGAATGTCACTGTCTTCGTGTCATGAAAAGTCTGATATCCATCATCTAATGTCGGTGTTGCATGATAGGGGTGTTGGCGTTGTATAGTATTAAAATGCGTGCTTCGCAAAATGAAGGTCACATTAGTGGTGCAGAAACGATATGTGAAGCAAGTGATATTGAACGGATGATTGCGACATACTTTCAAAAAGGATTTCAACATGAAAATGGGGAACCTGATTTTTTAAATCTTAAAATTGAAAAAGTAAACTTACCTATCGTTCAAATCAAAGCCTTACCTATCATTGATCATTCACAATTAAAATTATCACAACTCGCAGCATCCTCACATATTTCACAACGCGCCATTGAAGTAGCTTGGCGTTATATTAGAAATGACACATGTTATCGAGGTGCCATTATTTTAGATGCATATTCTGGTGAACGTATAGATGAGTTTGGTGAACGCGGTTGTCGTGCAACACATTTTTGTTTTAAACAGCAAAGAGAAGATAAAATACACAATGAACGTATCAAAGATGCACTCGCGATTGCGACGATTTTCCAATCGAATGAGGGGGTCGTAGGAGAACTTTGTGTCTCTGATGATTTGAATTATACAACGGGTTATTTTGCAAATCATCAAGGATATCATCGTTTATATGACTTGAAATTAAAAGGATCACGAGAAGGCGGACGCGTGCTTTTTGTAAATCAACAATTTCATATCGACGCGTTTACATATTTTTGTCAACAACAACCCAAATGCGTCATATATTAAAAAAAGCTCATGCTGCGATGCATGAGCTTTTCATATTATAAAAAGAAAACTGTAAAGATATATGCGCTGATACCTGCAAGTAAACAGTACAGAAGTGCAGGTCCTAAAGTTTTACGGATAACGCTACCTTCTTTACCAGCCATATTTACTACTGCACAAACTGCAACAACATTGTGTACACAAATCATGTTACCGGCAGCAGCTCCGATGATTTGAGCAGCTAATACAGTTGTAGTATTACCTTCAATTGCAGCTGCAATATTAGCTTGAACCGGTGCGAATGTGAGTGTTGATACAGTTGCACTACCTGTAATAAATGAGCCTAAAGCGCCTAAGAATGGTGCAACGAACAACCACATTTGGCCAAATGTCGCAGCCATACCGTTCGCAATGTACTCAGGCATACTGATTAAGTCTTTCGTGTTAATGCCAGAGTTACTGAACACATGAACCATTGCAAGTGTAGCGATTAATGTAATACCAGTGATACGAATGGTTTTAATAGAATCCGTACACGCTTTTGTAAAGTTTTTAATCGACTTTCTTTGAATTATGACTGCAAATAATGCAGCAACGACTAAAATTGTGCCTGGTGAGTATAATACTTCCCAACTTGATGAAATAGATTCGTATCCTAAAATATTGTTCCACGATAAGTTGAACACAGAAGTTGTAAAGTCTTTAACAGGTTTCACAACACGTGTTAGTAACAATAACGCAACCACAATTAAGTATGGCGACCATGCTGAAAGTAAACTCATAGAGTGCGCGCCCTGTGGTTTTGATTCATATACTTCAGATAAAACATCTTTCCATTCGTTTTTAGGAATCAACCAACCTTTTTTAGCAGTAAATACTGCAACAATAATTGTTGTTAAAGAACCTAAAATAGATACAAATTCAGGACCTGTTAATAATGCATAAACTAATGCAGAAATCACATATGTTGCACCTATTAAGAATGTCCAAGGTAAAATTTCTAAAATGGATTTAAGTTTGTTCTCTTTTCCAAAGAAGACAATCATAGTTACAACAATAATCATTGGAATTAAAATACCACTTAATAAATCTAACATTGTGATGCGAATGGCTGTTTCTGAAAAAAGTGTAGCATCTGCATCTTTTAAAGTACTTAAACCTACAATAACAGGTGTACCTACAGCCCCGAAAGATACAGCAACACTATCAGCGATGAGTGCTGTTGCAACACTTGTTAATGGTTTAAAGCCTAATGCAACCATTAAAGGTGCTGTCACCATAGCTGGCGTTCCGAATCCAGAAGCCCCTTCGATTAATGAGCCGAATAAAAACGCTACGATGATGACTTGGACACGCATATCTCCCGATACATTTTGAAAGCCTGCATTAATTCGCTCAACTGCAGACGTTTCTCGTAATGTATTTAATAAAGTGAGTGCCCCAAAAAGAATTAATATTATAGTTAAAGTTTTATGTATCCCCTGTAAAAATGATGCAGCAATAACGCCACCTTCTATGCCCCATGCAACCATTCCTAGAATAGTTACTACAACCGCACTAATGGTCATCCCAACTAATGCTGACATTCGTAATAGAACTAAACAAATAAATGGAACAATAACTGCACTTAATGCAACGAGCATTAACATGGTTTCCACCTCAAATTCCCATAATTTATATTTTTATAATGGACATCTGATGACCAGATGACATTGATATGCAAATTGTAAGCGTTTTTCTAAATTTATTCAACCTTAGGTGAAAGGATTTTGTAATTAAATGAAACGAATTCATAAAAAATACTTATTTTAAACAAAATAGGGAGTTTTCAAACCAAAAAGTAGGGTGATTTTTGAGAGCGTATCTGGAATTGCACAAATGGCAATAGCGACATAGCAGGTTGAAATGATATGACAAATCTCAGTCAACTAGCACACTGCTATGTTAACTAAAATATGTATATAAGCATAATTTCGTTTTTTATACGAATCAAATTTTAACTTCTTTTCTAGGTCAAACTTTAAAAATATAAATTATTATAATAAAAAACTTTTGGTGGTTTCGTATGAAATGAACGTATATGGCATTCACTCTTATGGGTTTATCAAATCCCTCTATTTATAGACACATTAATAAGTAAAAGGCATAGATTGGGCAAAGTCACAAACAACATAATTTTTAATATTAGTTACTGAACATGGAAAAATAAATAAATTAAGAAAAGCGATTTTGCATTTCTAGAAAGTAAATCAAATAAGAAGGACTGGAATGTTAACGGAAAACCTTGGAACCATTGTTATTGTAGCTTTTTATGTCACATTTAAAGTGTGTAGAAAATAAAAGTGTTTAATTTTAAGTGGTTGAAAATTAAGTTTCTAAACTTATTCTGATTTTATCTGAAAATAAAACTCTACAGATAAACATATATAATTAAATTTAGACTTGCACAATAGAAATAAGGGGTTTATTATATTAAGGTATATTCAATGTTTTGAAGTAATGGGAGAATTTTTCGGAAAGATATAGAAGGTTAAAAGTTTTTCCCGAATAATTTAACGGGAGTTTTGCAATGACAAGGAAATTTAAGGAATTCAAAAGAAGTTTTGGTCAAGAAAAAGCAAGAGTGAAATTGTACAAATCTGGTAAAAACTGGGTTAAAGCAGGAATTAAGGAAATTCAATTACTTCGTTTAATGGGTTTACCATTTTTAACTGAAAAAGTTGAAAAGGATGTAGAAGGTCCTCAAACTATCGGTGGATTTATTAAACGAAATGCTCTGAAAACAACTGCCTTAACAGGTGGTATGTTTACCGTTAATATGTTGCATGATCAAAATGCTTTCGCTGCTTCTGAAGCACCTGTCACATCAGAATTGACTACACAAAGTCAAACTGTTGGTGATCAAACTTCTGTTGTCATCGAACAATCGCAATCGTCGACTGATAGTCAAAGCGCAACATCAACAACTAGCGAAACGGCGACGTCAACAGCAAGTGAAAGTAACACATCAGAAAACAGTCAAAGTACATCTGCAGATAGTCAGAGCACATCTACAAAAGAAAGTACGAGCACAAACGACAAGTCTACTACGAGTGAAAGTGTAGCTTCAGAAAGTACTTTAAAAAGTGATAGTAAGCGTGAAGTAACATCTCAAGAAGCGACGTCAACAAGTCAATCAACGACTAGTCAAACATCAACGTCTGAAAATGCAGCTTCTACTTCTTTATCTACTTTAAATAGTACAAGTACGAATACAAATACTTCATTACGCTCAGTAAGTTTAAGAGCAGCGACGACTTCTTTTGCGACAGTAGCTGCAACAGCTCCAGTAACACAAACATATACAGGTACAGGAACTGATAGAGTATACAACCGACCTATTTATTATAAGTTGATTGTAACAAGTGATGGATCAAATATGAAATTTACATACTATGTTTCATATGACAATCCAAACACAGCTACTATTGAAGCGCCAACAAATTTACCACTTTCATCTAATATTAAATCGACTAATGATAGTTTACATTCAATGCTCGTTTTAGGTAATGGTTATGGTCAACCTTCGTCTGTCACAACAACGCTTACTGAACCGGGTTATACAACTACTCGTGAAAGTGCCGTTAATGCAGTAACTACACCAATCCAATCTATTGGTAATGAGTACTGGTGGCAAGGCCAACCAACAATGAATGGTTTCTACGGTAAAGATGGTGACGCTTTAATGTCAACATTTACTGTACCAATTACAAATCCATCAGGTGACTTAACATGGACATTTAAGCCATATGCGAGTCAAACAGGATCGACACAACCTAACTACTTTAATACGACAGTTACAGGTACAGATCCGGTAACAAGTACATCGATTAGTAATTCTACAAGTGCATCCCAAAGTGCATCAACGAGTCAATCAATAAGTGCATCCCAAAGTGCATCGATTAGCGCATCTCAAAGCGCATCAACGAGTCAATCAATAAGTGCATCCCAAAGTGCATCGATTAGCGCATCTCAAAGCGCATCAACGAGTCAATCAATAAGTGCATCCCAAAGTGCATCGATTAGCGCATCCCAAAGCACATCAACGAGCCAATCGTTAAGTGAGTCAACAAGTGCATCAGTTAGCGCATCCCAAAGTACATCAACAAGTCAATCATTAAGTGAGTCAACAAGTGCATCGGTTAGCGCATCCCAAAGTGCATCAACGAGCCAATCGTTAAGTGAGTCAACAAGTGCATCGGTTAGCGCATCACAAAGCGCATCAACGAGTCAATCATTAAGTGAGTCAACAAGCACATCAGTTTCACAATCAGTGAGCGCGTCAGAGTCGACAAGTACATCAGTATCACAATCGGTGAGCACATCAACATCAGTAAGCGCATCAGCATCAACAAGCACATCAGTGTCTGAAAGTACATCAACTTCGTTAAGTGAATCAGAATCGACAAGTACGTCAGTATCACAATCAGAAAGTGCTTCAACATCAGTGAGTGCGTCAGAATCGACAAGCAGGTCAGTATCAGAGTCAGAAAGCACATCGACATCAGTAAGTGAATCTGAGTCAACGAGCACATCAGTATCAGAATCAGAAAGCACGTCAACATCAGTAAGTGCATCTGAATCAACGAGTACATCAATCTCTGAGTCAGAAAGCACATCAACATCGGTGAGCGAGTCAGAATCAACAAGCACGTCAGTATCAGCATCAGAAAGCACATCGACTTCAGTGAGTGAGTCTGAGTCGACAAGTACGTCAATTTCAGAATCAGAAAGTGCTTCAACTTCTGTAAGTGAGTCTGAGTCAACAAGCACGTCAGTATCAGCATCAGAAAGCACATCGACATCAGTGAGCGAATCTGAGTCAACAAGTACATCAGTGTCAGAATCAGAGAGCACATCAACATCAGTAAGCGAATCAGAGTCAGTGAGTACATCGACTTCAGTAAGTGAATCAGAATCGACAAGCACTTCAATTTCAGAATCAGAAAGCACGTCAACTTCTGTAAGCGAATCTGAATCAACAAGTACGTCAGCGTCAGAATCAGAGAGCACTTCTACTTCTGTAAGTGAATCAGAATCGACAAGTACGTCAGTGTCAGAGTCAGAAAGTGCTTCTACTTCTGTAAGTGCGTCAGAATCGACAAGTACGTCAGTGTCAGAATCAGAAAGCACATCAACTTCAGTAAGTGAGTCTGAGTCAACAAGTACATCAGTGTCAGAATCAGAAAGTACTTCAACTTCGATCAGTGAGTCAGAATCAGTAAGTACGTCGACATCAGTGAGCGAATCAGAATCAGTAAGTACGTCAACATCAGTAAGCGAGTCTGAATCAGCAAGTACTTCAACGTCAGTGAGCGCGTCAGAATCGACAAGTACGTCAGTGTCAGAAAGCACATCGACATCATTGAGTGCGTCAGAATCAACAAGTACTTCTGTATCAGAATCAGAGAGCACGTCAACATCAGTAAGTGAATCTGAATCAACAAGTACATCAATCTCTGAATCAGAGAGCACGTCAACATCGTTGAGCGAGTCTGAATCAACAAGTACATCAGTTTCAGAATCAGAAAGCACATCAACATCGTTGAGTGAATCAGAATCAACAAGCACGTCAGTATCAGAGTCAGAAAGCACATCAACATCAGTGAGTGAATCAGAATCAACAAGTACATCAGTATCAGAATCAGAAAGTACGTCGACATCAGTAAGTGAATCAGAGTCAACAAGTACATCAGTTTCAGAGTCAGAAAGCACGTCAACTTCGTTGAGTGAATCTGAGTCAACGAGCACATCAGTTTCTGAAAGCACGTCAACATCAGTAAGTGAATCTGAATCAACAAGTACTTCAATTTCAGAATCTGAGAGCACATCAGTTTCTGAAAGCACGTCAACATCAGTAAGTGAATCTGAATCAACAAGTACTTCAATTTCAGAATCTGAGAGCACATCAACATCAGTAAGTGCGTCAGAATCAGAAAGCACGTCAGTGTCTGAGTCAGAAAGTACGTCAACTTCAGTAAGTGCATCTGAGAGCACATCGACATCAGTATCAGAATCAGAAAGCACGTCGACATCAGTAAGCGAGTCTGAGTCAACAAGCACGTCGACATCAGTGAGCGAATCAGAATCAGTAAGTACGTCGACTTCAGTGTCTGAATCAGAATCAGCGAGCACATCGACTTCAGTGAGTGAGTCAGAGTCAGTAAGCACATCGACATCAGTGAGCGAGTCTGAATCAGCAAGCACATCGACTTCAGTGTCTGAGTCAGAATCAGTAAGTACATCGACATCAGTGAGTGAATCAGAGTCAACAAGTACTTCAACATCTGTGTCTGAATCAGAATCAGCAAGCACATCAACATCAGTGAGCGAATCAGAATCAGTAAGTGAGTCTGAGTCAACAAGTACGTCAGTATCAGAATCAGAAAGCACATCAACATCAGTGAGTGAGTCAGAGTCAGTAAGCACATCGACATCAGAAAGTACTTCAACTTCAGTAAGTGAATCAGAAAGCACGTCAACTTCGTTGAGTGAATCAGAATCAACAAGTACGTCAGTATCAGAGTCAGAAAGTGCTTCAACTTCAGTAAGTGAATCTGAGTCAACAAGTACGTCAGTATCACAATCAGAAAGTACATCAACATCAGTGAGTGCTTCAGAATCAACAAGTACGTCAGTATCAGAGTCAGAAAGTGCTTCAACATCAGTGAGTGAGTCAGAATCGACAAGTACGTCAATTTCAGAATCAGAAAGTGCTTCAACTTCAGTAAGTGAATCTGAGTCAACAAGTACGTCAGTATCACAATCAGAAAGTACATCAACATCAGTGAGTGCTTCAGAATCGACAAGTACTTCAATGTCTGAGTCAGAAAGTACATCAACGTCATTGAGCGCGTCAGAGTCAACAAGCACGTCTGTATCAGAGTCAGAAAGCACATCAACATCAGTAAGTGAATCTGAGTCAGTATCAGAGTCAGAAAGCACATCAACATCAGTGAGTGCATCTGAGTCAACGAGCACGTCTGTATCAGAATCAGAAAGTGCTTCAACTTCGGTAAGTGAATCAGAATCAACAAGTACTTCAACATCAGTGAGCGAGTCAGAGTCAACAAGCACATCGACTTCAGTGAGTGAGTCTGAATCAGCAAGTACATCGACTTCAGTAAGCGAGTCAGAGTCAGTAAGTACATCGACATCAGTAAGCGAGTCAGAGTCAGTGAGCACATCGACATCAGTGAGCGAGTCAGAAAGCACATCAACATCATTGAGTGCATCAGAATCAACAAGTACGTCAATCTCTGAATCAGAAAGTACGTCGACATCAGTAAGTGCATCTGAATCGACAAGCACGTCAGTGTCTGAATCAGAGAGTACATCAACATCGTTGAGCGAATCTGAATCAACAAGTACGTCAGTGTCAGAGTCAGAAAGTACGTCGACATCATTGAGTGCATCTGAGTCAACAAGTACTTCTGTATCAGAATCAGAAAGTACGTCAACATCGGTGAGCGAGTCTGAATCAACAAGCACATCAATCTCTGAGTCAGAAAGCACGTCAACATCATTGAGTGAATCAGAGTCAACAAGCACATCAGTGTCTGAAAGTACATCAACGTCAGTAAGTGAGTCTGAATCAGTAAGTACTTCAGTAAGTGCGTCAGAATCAACAAGTACGTCAGTATCAGAGTCAGAAAGCACATCAACGTCAGTAAGTGCGTCAGAATCAACAAGTACGTCAGTGTCTGAATCATTAAGTACATCACTAAGTACTTCAGAATCAATCTCAACAAGTGTAAGTACGTCAGCATCAACAAGTCTGTCAAACTCTATGAGTGATTCATTAGTAACTTCTGAGTCGACAAGTATGTCACTCACAACATCAGAATCTCAAACGCCACAATTAGATAGTACTGCTATCAACAATGATGTTAATAAAGTGACTTCTAACGACAACAAAGTGACTAAGACAGATGCTTTACCTGATACAGGTCAAGCAACTCAAAATGGTGGATTAATTGGAGCAGTTGCTGCAATGCTTGCAGGATTAGGCTTACTCAAAAGATCAAAAAAAGATCAAAAGAAAGTAAGAAAATCTAATAAATAATAAGTAAACAACATGGGTTAAAGAGGCTAGGCACAAGTTCAATGGATATGATTCATTGCCAAAGACAAGTGCTTCTAGCCTCTTTGGCAACATGTTATAAAAGAGGGTTAATGTGAAGAATAATTTGTTTTTTCGTATTTTAGGTCAATACGAATATAAGATTTTACATAAACGTATTATATATACATTGTTCATTTTATTGATATACATATTTGGAAGTCATGTTTCCTTAGTCAGTCAAGACCATATCAATGCTCAACAAGGTTCATTTTATAGGTTGGCTGTCTCAAATATGGGTGGGGACATTCATACACTCCATATCTTTTCTCTTGGTCTCGGACCTTGGTTAACAGCTATGATCTTTCTAATGTTATTACGTTATCGCAATATAGAGAAATCTATGCGCCAAACGCGTAAAGAAAAGCATTATCAAGAAAAATTGTTAACGTTAGCTTTATGCGTGATTCAAGGGTATTTTGTGATTCATCAGTCTGTGATTAAAGATCATATCAAAGATGTTAATTTATTGCTTTTATTATTAGTGATTGTGACAGGTGCGATGATGCTTGTTTGGTTAGCGGATCAAAATGTTAGGTACGGTATTGCGGGGCCTATGCCAATTGTACTTCTAAGTATCGTACGTTCTATTTTTAATCAAAGGCTGCCTGAACTTCATGTCCATCATGTCATTTTAATTACTATTGTCACATTAATCGTTATTGCTTTAATTATTTTACTTTTGATTGAATTGGTTGAATATCGTTTAGCGTATCAAGATATTATGCATGTTACGCAAACACGTACTAAGTCTTACCTTGCTTGGAAACTTAATCCAGCTGGGAGTATTTCCATCATGATTAGCTTATCGGTATTCATTCTTTTAAACAGTCTCATTAATCTTATAGTTGCATCAATTACAGGTAAATCCTCAGATGTGCGTTTTTTAAGTTTTGATAATGTGGAAGGCATTACGATTTATATCTTCATGCAAATTATTCTAGGGTATTTATTGTCACGGTTACTCATTAATACGAAACAAAAGGCAAAAGATTTTCTTAAAAATGGTAACTACTTTGAAGGTGTATATCCTGGAGTGGATACAGATGTTTTCCTCGATCATAAAGCACGTATTGTATGTTGGATGGGTTCTATCATTGTTGGCATTATTATAGGCATTCCATTGTATTGCACGTTATTTGTCCCTCAACTTTCACAACAAATTTACTTTGCGATTCAATTAATAATTCTTGTGTACATCAGTATCAATATTGCTGAAACCATTCGAACATATTTGTATTTTGATAAATATCAACAATTTTTGACTAAATATTGGTAAGGAGAGTTTTATGAAACGTTTTATACCGGCTTGGTATAGCCAAAATCAATGGTGGGAGAGTCAGGCACATCCTTTTTATCGTAAACGTGCGATTACAGAATTTGACGATATGATTAGTTTAATGTCGATGCATTATAAAAATAACGTTCAATTTGAAATCATTGTTTTAAATTATAATCCGGGTCTACGTACATTTTTACATCGCCATGATTTATTCGAAGCGTCTTATTGGTCTGTATTTGATGAGATTCAAGGTTTTAATCATCAAACACCACAATCTGTAGATTATCGTGAACTCAAATGGCCAACCGGTACGGAATTTATTTACACACCTTATCTTATTCAGGCAATCATGAATGAACATTGCTATTCAAATATATATTTTAGTCAAGATGGGTATTTGATTTGGATTGAAGATTATGAAGACAAAGTATTGTGTCGGCGTTATGTGTTTGATGATCGTGGTAATTTATCTAGCATGATTTATTACGATTGCGAAGGTAAACCGGATTTTATCCGATATATGACGTGCGATGGTGACTGGATCTTAGAGGAAAATGTTAAAAATGGCACGGTTGATGTTCATAAGAAATACTATCATCGTTTTAAATATCATCAATATTCATCAATGGTTACAGTGATTCAAGAATATCTACATGATTATTGCGCAACGTCTACTGAGCAAGACGATATTATTTTTGTTGCCTCGGATGTCCGACATAATACCCTCATCGCACAAAGTTTTAATCACCATCGTTTATGTTATTCCGTTTTTAAGCAGCGTAATCAAGATCTAAATGAAAAGGCATTAGCTTCTATGACAATAGGACAAAATTGGCTTGTAGATACGCTTGAAAATGAGCAAAAACTGAACGCATATAAAACAAAGCAACGCTTGTCGAATCGTCTAATGCGCATTACGCCTTTTGATGCACAGACGATGTCCAATATTAGTAGTCAATTACATGAGACATATATCGGATTATGGATTGACGGGTTAAGTGAAGCCAAATTAAAGGCATTGATGTCGCAATGCGTTCAATATATGAAAGATCACGAATCGATGCGTATCGTATTAATGTCAAAAATGGAGCGTCATCACATTTCGCAATGGCTATTGAATGAAATCAATGTCATTAATGACCAATTTAATGGTAAGTCAGATGTTTCAGAGGAGATTGCTGAATTGATGAAAGAGGATGAAACCATTGATTATGTTGAACTCAAAATCGTTCCTTTTGAAATTGATATTGTAGAAGCTATTTCTACACTGCGTATCATGGTCGATTTATCAGAGGAACCGGATTTATTTTTACAAATATGTTGTTTAGGTGCAGGACTTCCTCAAATCAATCAAAGGCAAACCGATTATGTACAACATGGTGCGAATGGCCTTGTCATTACTACGGACGAATCATTGATTGGCGCATTAGATTACTTTTTGGCGCATCTAAAACATTGGAATTATTCATATGCGTATGCGCAAAAACTTTCTAAAACCTATGCATCTGAAAAAATTATAGAACAATTAGACCAATTGATTGAAGGTGAGTATAGTGGCGCGTAAGTTCAGAGTTTTACAAATTGGTGGGAACGATTACGGTCCACATTTCACAGATAGTAAATATACAGATTGGGATTACTTGAACCCTGATGTTTTTGAAAATTTTAGTGATTATATACATGCCGTGAAGACAACAATAGAGGTTCACGGAAAGTTTGATTTTATTTTTGTTCAAACACCTTTTTCGGAAGGTTTAATGGAAACGCTCGAAATGGTCAGTCAACCGTATTCGACTTATGTAGATCAACAGTATTGGAATGATAATTTTGAGCATCATGATTTAGTTCAACATCGCATGATACGTCCACTTAATTATGATTCGCCGAATGATTTATATGAAATTTTAAAATCTGTAACATTTCCAGGGCAATATGGGGATAAAGTTTCTCCAAAATATTGTGTCGTGAATCCGGCGTTTAAAGGAGAGGCACTTTACTTAGGGAATAAGGCTTTGGCACTTTCAGGTGATTTCGGCAATGATATGACACCTATTTTATCTTGGCAGAAACATTTGTTTTATGACGAAGGTAAAGTCATTCAAATATGGCCAGAATTTACTGTGACAGGAAATGTAGAAGTAGAATTTAAATTCCGCTTGATTACGAAAGGGACGTCAGATACTGTCGTTGAGGAATTCGTTCGCCAACATCATGAATTACATGTACCTCTAGAAATTCCAAGGCGTACACATGATGCCTATATCATTATAAGTGCACGTGCTAAAGGTCAAGGTACGTTTCATATGGGGGCTGTTCATAAACGATGGTCGCGATTAGACATGGGGCAATTTATATTAGGCGGTAAACGTTTTACGGATAACAATCATGATGAATTTATTTACTACTTCAACCCTGGAGATATGAAACCGCCACTTAATGTATATTTTAGTGGATACCGTCCGGCAGAAGGCTTTGAAGGTTATTTTATGATGAATCGATTTAAAGCGCCTTTCATCTTAATTGGAGACCCACGTATTGAAGGGGGCGCATTCTATCTAGGTTCGGATACGTATGAGCAGGCGATTAAAAATGTGATACAAGAAGGGCTTGATCATCTTGGGTTCAAGCAAAATGAATTAATATTATCGGGATTATCAATGGGTTCTTTTGGTGCTTTGTATTACGGCGCGCAATTAAATCCTGCAGGAATCGTCGTAGGGAAACCGTTAATCAATGTCGGAACTGTAGCACATAATATGCCGTTACAGCGTCCAGAAGATTTCGGGACAGCGCTAGATGTCCTTTTAAAGAACGAAGGTGGATTAGAACCATCTGATATTGACCATCTTAACCATAAATTTTGGGATAAAATTGAAACCGCAGATTTTTCTAAAACAACGTTTGCGATTGCGTATATGGAACAAGATGATTACGACATGCATGCGTTTGAGATGTTGTTGCCAGTAATGACAAGACAACATGCGCGTGTCATGAGTCGTGGCGTGCCAGGTAGACATAATGATGATTCGCCTACAATTACAAGTTGGTTCGTTAATTTTTACAATATTATTTTGGAAAGTCGATTTGGGAGAGTGACGTCACGTGCAAAATCATAATTACACCATTCGGTGGACGCAAATCATTCCTAATACATTTATGTATGGCTCACGTCTTCATTTCAACCATCATGAGACAATATTCAAAAATCGTCTGATGCCATCTGGAATTGTCATTCACGAGTGGAAAATGATGACGAACTACGCTGAAGAAAAAACGATACCGACATTACCGATTTTAAAAAGAGGTGCAACCTATCATTTTTCTTTTGATTATGATGTGGAGCCAAGTACGGGTATTTATTTTAAAATCATTTTTAAACGTCGTAACGGTACGATTTTCGATACGCGTATCATTCAACAACGCGAGGTAGCTATGACCTATCCAAATGAAGCTTTTTCATATGAACTTCAAATGATTAATGCTGCTGCGACGTCAGTATGTTTTCGAAGTATTAAAATCCAACATCAGGATGAGAATACGGATTCAAAAGTGCTTCGCATATCGGACATCATCAATGAAAATCCATCGTTGCCTGTATTGAATATTCTATTTGCGGAAACACAGCCTTTATCATCCGATGCGTTACGTGAATTTGAAAATGTCATCAAAGTTGAACATTGGCAACACTATGATATTGAAACTTTGCGCGACAAATTGATGCACCTTAAAAATAAAGGGACGTTACACTTTATTGGATATCATGAACAATCAAGCGCCATCGCCTATCGCATGGCCACAATGTTAAATGGGACTGCTTTTGTCACACATCATTTGAATACCGTGGGTGATGTTGAACGAGACCAAGCGGCACCTATAATATGTTATACACACGAGGAACATGATTTACATGCGCATCCAGTTATTGTGCAAGAGATGCTGAACCCGAGTCGGTACTTAAACCATATCGATTTAGATGTATTTAATGGAGGGCGTCAAAATGGATACTAAAATTTCACAACTCATTAACAATATGCGACTTAGACGCCTTCATAAAATATTAAAAAAGGTTAATCAGTATCGCGAGACGTTTTCAAAATTGCCTGATGCGGCATTACAAGCAAAAACACAAGAATTCAAACAGGCCATTGACGAAGGTGTATCTTTAACGGAGTTATTACCTGAAGCATACGCGGTGTTACGTGAGGCAAGTCAACGTGTATTGGGCATGTTTCCTAAAGATGTTCAAGTGCTTGGCGGTATTGTGCTTCATGAAGGTAATATTGCGGAAATGCAGACCGGTGAAGGAAAAACACTTACCGCAACATTGCCGTTATATTTAAATGCGTTAACTGGTAAAGGGGCTTATCTCATTACGACAAATGATTACTTAGCGCGTCGTGATTATGAAGAAATGAAACCATTATTTGAATGGTTAGGTCTTACGATTGCGTTAGGTTTTGTGGACATTCCTGATTATGAGTATGCCCCGGGTGAAAAACAACGTATTTATAGTCATGACATTATTTATACAACCAATGGACGGCTCGGGTTTGATTATTTAATTGACAACTTAGCTGATAGTAAAGAAGGAAAATTCTTGCCCGACTTAAACTTTGGCATTATTGATGAAGCTGATTCAATTATATTAGATTCCGCACAAACACCACTCGTGATTTCAGGGGCACCACGTGTGCAATCTAATTTATTTCATATTGTTAAAGCGTTTGTAGAGACGTTACGTGAAGATGAACACTTTGAAATGAAAAAAACTAAAAAAGAAATATGGTTAACGAATGCAGGGATTTCAGCAGCGAATGCATACTTTGGTGTGACAAATATTTTTGATCAACCTTATTTTGATCTCGTGCGAAATATTAATTTAGCGTTACGTGCGCGTCACTTGTTTGAATCTAACTTAGATTATTTTGTTTATGATGGTGAAGTGGTACTCATAGATCGTATTACGGGACGGATGTTGCCAGGGACAAAGTTACAAGCAGGCCTTCATCAAGCAATTGAGTCAAAGGAAAATGTGGAATTATCACGTGACATGAGTGTAATGGCAACCATTACATTTCAAAACTTATTTCGTCAATTTGATGCATTTTCTGGCATGTCAGCGACGAGTAAGTTAGGCGAAAAAGAATTTTTCGATTTATATTCGAAAATCGTTGTTCAAATTCCTACAGATAAACCAATTGAACGTATAGACTATGAAGATCGTGTTTTCAAAAATGCGGACGATAAAAATGCGGCAATATTAGCGCGCATTCAAACGCTACATCAAAAAAAGCGTCCTGTGCTACTGATCACGCGAACTGCAGAAGTAGCGGAATATTTTTCTATGGCGCTCTTCGAATTAAATATTCCAAATAACTTATTAATTGCTCAAAACGTAGCGAAAGAAGCACAAATGATTTCCGAAGCAGGTCAACTCGGTGCCGTGACAGTTGCGACAAGTATGGCTGGGCGCGGAACAGACATAAAATTAGAAGAAGGTGTCAAAGAACTTGGTGGCCTTGCCGTAATCATTAGTGAACATATGGAAAATAGTCGTGTAGACCGTCAATTACGTGGTCGTTCGGGACGTCAAGGTGATCCTGGTACGTCACAAATTTATATTTCCTTAGAAGACTACCTCGTTGAACGCTGGGGTAAAGGGAATATGGTCAACAATGAGAAGCTGAATCAAGTGGATGGCGCTACGTTAGAAAAAAGTCGCCTATTTCAAAAACGTGTTCAAAAGATTGTAGCACGAGCACAACGTGTATCAGAGGAACACGGTGTGGTTCAACGTGAAATGGCGAATGAATATGAAAAAAGTATAAGTATTCAACGTGAACTCATTTATAAAGAGCGTGACCGTGTCCTTGAATTATGGGATATGGGGGCGCTAGATTTATCAAAAGTAGCAAAAGATGTGTTTCAACAAGCGTATCGTCAACGTCAATTACATTCTAAAAAAAGCATTACTGATTATATTTATAAAAACATCAGTTTTCAATTTGCAGAAGATTTAACGGGACTTGCGTTGCATCAAGAACAAGCAGTGGTTGCCTTTTTAGTGGAACGTTTTGAACTGACGCTTCGTGCACAAAAAAATGTTTTAAATGATGATTATTTTTATACTCGCTTCGTACAAAAAGCTATTTTAAAAGCAATAGATAGCAATTGGATTCAACAAGTGGATCATTTACAACAATTGAAGAGTAGTGTTCAAAACCGTCAAAACGGGCAACGTAACGCGATTTTTGAATATCATAGAGTAGCATTAGAATCCTTTGAAGCGATGAGTACAGATATTAAAAAACATATTATTCAAAACCTTTGTCAAAGTGTAACAACTTTTGATAAAGAAGGAAAACTTGTCGTACATTTTCCAAATTAAAGAGGTGGACGTATCGTGACATTATACAATATCAATTTTGGTATCGGTTGGGCAAGTAGTGGTGTGGAATATGCACAAATGTACCGTGCCAAATTATTGAGGGGCTTGAATTATCCTCAAAAATACGTATTTTTAGATTTTATTAATGCAGAAAATATTCAAACATTAACGGAAAATATTGGTTTTAAAGATGATGAAGTGATTTGGATTTATCAATATTTTACGGATATCCCTATCGCGCCCTCAAGTTATACCTTAGAGCAACTTAAAGCAGAAGTCTATGAACCGATTGTACGCGAAGAAACAGAAGGGAAAATTCATCGTTTATTTCTCAATGATAATCAAACGTTTATCACGTGTTATTTAAAGAATCCCGATGAAGACATCGTCGACCGCGCGGAATTTGTCATTGACGGTAAATTGGTACGTAAAGATTTTTACAGTTATGTCCGCATCTTCTCTGAATATTATGCACCGCATGACAATATGGCTAAAATTTATATGCGTCAATTTTATAATGAAGACGGCTCGATTGCATATAACGAATATATTGATGGTCAAACGAATGTCTATCGTTTTAAAAATAAGGTACTGTACAGTCGCCAAGCATTTATCGCCTACTTTACGGAATGTTTGAATTTATCTTCTGAAGACATTGTCCTTTTAGATCGTGCAAGTGAGGTAGGCCAGGCACTTGTACAACATAAAGGACAAAGTAAAATGGGGGTTGTCGTACATGCAGAACACTTTAGTCAACATGCGACGGACGACCAACATGTATTATGGAATAATTATTATGAGTATCAATTTATGCAAGCAAATGAAATTGATTTTTATATTACTGCTACACAGTTACAAAACGATATTTTGACAGCACAATTTGAAAAATATCATCAACAATCGCCAAAAGTGTATACCATTCCAGTGGGAAGTATTCATGAACTTAAAAAGCCTAAAAGAAAACGTCAACCGTATACGATGATAAGTGCATCACGTCTAGCTAATGAAAAACATATTGATTGGCTCGTACGTGCTGCGATACTTGCTAAAAAGGAGGTACCCGCGCTCCAATTTGATATTTATGGTGAAGGCGGTGCAAAAGGACAACTTGCGACATTAATTCGTGAGAACCACGCAGAAGATTATATACATTTAAAAGGGCACGTCCATTTAGAGGATGTTTACCAACGTTATAAATTATTTGTCTCCGCATCGACGAGCGAAGGCTTTGGTCTAACATTGTTAGAAGCTGTAGGGTCTGGTTTAGGAATGATTGGATTTGATGTGAATTATGGAAATCCAACGTTTATTCGTGATGGTAAAAATGGTTATTTATTACCAGTAAATGCGAAAGAAGAATCCTCAGAAACTATCGTAAAACGTTATGCAGCGTCTATTGTTAAATTCTTTAATGACGGCCCTAAAGCAGCACATAAAGTATCTTATAATGTTGCGCGTCCATTCCTTACTTCAGAGATTCAGCTTAAATGGAAACAATGTTTAGAAGAGGTGGCTCATGATTAATTTATTTGAACGTTTTGACCTTAACGCGCGCACATTATATGATACATTACGCCTTTCTGATTACTACGCGACAACGATTGTTATGGAAGATGATGGGTTTTTGCCTGAACATATTGTGACGCCTTACCAATTTTTCTCAAACTATCGAGTTCCGAAAGATGCAAAACCTCGTTATTTCAATGAAGTGGACGTACCGCGCTTTTGGGAAATTGAAGGGAATAATGATGTCGCATGGGTTAAAGATATGGGTGTTAAACGTGCCAAAATTAATTACTGTCCTAATTTGAAACCACGTATTGTCAGTCATGTAGATTGGTATGATGGTGAAGGGCGTTTACAGTTTGTAGACCATTATACGCAGCATGGTGTGCATTTCGCACAATCTGTCCATGACACAACTGGTAAATTGATTATACGTAAATATATGGATCAACAAGGACGAGAAGTGATCTATGAAAATTTTGTCGTCCAATCAATCATTTTACATTGGGAAGGGCAATCTTATCACTTCAACAATAAAGTGAAGTTTATGTTGTTTTTCATCCGTGCATTAAATATCGATTTATCACAATTTGTCATTAATTCTTTAGGTACCCCATTTGCGGTACTCTATGAATTAGATACACCGGGTCATGATATTTTATTTTGGCAAGAACAATGCCAAGGACATGTCCCAGGAAATATGACGCTCATGTTGCGCGGGGACCTTATGCGTCAATTTGACGTTGTCGTCCCTGATGCACATGAATATGAGATATTAACCCAACACATGTCTGTCTCAGAACGTCAACATGTTCATCAAGCAGGATATATTTATGATTATGAAAAGACCAATGGTTATTCAATGAATATCTTAGTAATGACAAATTCTGATCAAATTCACCACTTGGCCTCCATTGTTGAAGCTTGTCCATTTGCGACATTTCATATCGGAGCCGTTACAGAAATGTCGTCAAATTTAATGGCATTTGATGCCTATGCGAACGTGAAACTTTATCCGACGATTGAACGTGAAACAGTGAATAAACTTTATCAAGCATGTGATGTCTATTTAGATATCAATGAAGGTGGCGAAATTATTAATGCGGTGCGCATGGCGTTTGATTATGATATGTTAATCTTTGCTTATCAAGATGTTGCGCATAACTTAAGTGTGCCAGCCCCTGAAAACCGTTTTACCAAAACAGATGGGGCATTCAATTTAAAAACGGCGCTGAAAGATATACAGCAGAAAAAACGCTTCTTTAAAGTACGTCACAATTATCAAAAACAGCATGTGCATGAGATAGACGTAAAAGCATTTAAAACGTTAATGTCTCAATTTAGTCGTTAAAGTGTATGTTATGGCTAAGTATTCACCCTTAAAATGAGTTGATATCTCACATTTTGAGGGTTTTTATGAATTGAAGTAGATAAATAAGTGGTGCTGTATGACGGACAGATTACAAAACGTAGTGTTTTTGTAATCCATTATTAAATGATTGTTATAAAGTGTCGGACTTCAGAATGAAATGTTGTAATAAAGTGTGTAACCATCGAAACGTATTCAAAAACGTGTTACATTAAAGCATACTTAATTCTATTGAAGAGGAATGCCACTATGAAAACAGTTAAAGTATACCAATACGATGCGTTTACAACTGAACCCTCTAAGGGGAATCCTGCTGGTGTTGTACTTAACGGTGATATGTTGACAACAGATGAAATGCAAGCGATTGCTTATGAAGCGGGTTTCAATGAAACAGCATTTTTAATGGCCTCAACACACGCCGATTTTCAAATTCGCTTTTTCACACCGCAAAAAGAGGTGGATGTGTGTGGTCATGCAACGATCGCTACCGTTGTTGCCGCCAAATCAAAGCAACTCATTCCAAATGGACAAACAGACATACAAGTGGAAACGAAAGCAGGACGATTGAATATCGCTTTAGAGCGTAAAGTGGGGCATTGGTCAGTAACGATGGTACAAAATCCACCGCAATTTAAAGCGTTTGAAGGATCTATCCCACAACTATCACAAGTGCTCGGTATCCATGAGCGAGAAATTGACGAACATTTACCCATCTTGTATGGCAACACAGGTGTATGGACATTGTTAGTACCTGTGAAGTCATTAGAAGTTTGTCGAAAAATGAAACCACACAATCAAAAATTTGCTGAAATATTAACCGAAGAGCCAGGTGCCTCTGTCCATCCATTTTGTCTTGAAACATATCATGACACGTGTGCTATGCATGGTAGACACTTTTCGGCTTCTGATGCCGGCACTGTTGAGGATGCTGTAACCGGTACTGCGTCAGCTGTCATGGGGGCGTACTATGCACGCTTTATTGATCCCAATCATCCAACCTATAGACTCAGTATCGAACAAGGTCAAGAAATGGGAAAAGATGGTCACGTAGACGTACATGTTTATCGTAAAGCGAATCAATTCAAAGTTGAAATGACTGGACAAGCAGTTGAATCTCGTCAATTTACAGTCGTGTTATAACAAAACATACCCTCGGACGTAGGAAGTACCTACGCGCGAGGGTATTTGTGTGACAGTTTAACCTACATATTCGAAGATGGCCGCTGCACCCATGCCGACGCCAATACACATTGTCACCATGCCGTAACGGGCATTCTGACGTTTTTTCATTTCTGATAGCAGACGTCCTGTTAACATAGCGCCTGTTGCCCCTAAAGGGTGACCGAGTGCGATAGCCCCGCCATTTACATTCGTTTTAGACGCATCTAAACCGACTTCGTTCATAGATGCGATGGTTTGTGCGGCGAAGGCTTCGTTGAGTTCAACTAAATCAATATCTTCAATCGTTAAATTGGCACGTTTTAACACTTCAGGTATCGCATACGCAGGTCCAATCCCCATCAATTTAGGGTCGACACCTACAGCTTCATATGCGACAAATTTTGCGATTGGCGTCACGCCGAGCGCTTTGACTTTTTCACCTGACATCACAACGACAAACCCTGTACCATCAGATAAAGGTGCGGAAGTCGCAGCTGTTACGGTGCCATCCGCTTTAAATACTGTTGGTAATGTTGCCAATGTATCGATATTTGTATCGGGACGAATAAATTCATCTTGATTAAATGGTGTTGTTTCTACTTTAGGGCCTGCTTCCGTATACGTTACCGTTTTAACAGGGATTGAGACGATTTCATCTTCAAATTTACCAGCGTCTTGAGCTTTTGCAGCACGTTGATGACTTTCGACAGCGTAAGCATCTTGTGCTTCGCGAGAGACGTTATATTTTAAAGCAACATTCTCTGCAGTAAGCCCCATTGGGTAAGAAACGCCGACATCTTCTTGTTGTAATGTTGGATTGTTTGTCGGTTCATTTCCTCCCATAGGGACAGCGCTCATTAGTTCAACGCCACCAGCGACGATAATATCTCCCTGATTGGCAAGAATTTGATTTGCGGCTAATGCAATCGTTTGAAGACCTGAAGAACAATAACGATTTACAGTTTGACCGGGTACATGGTCAGGTAGTCCAGCACGTAGCGCAATCGTACGCGCAATATTTTGCCCTTGGAGCCCTTCTGGAAAGGCATTCCCAACGATGACATCATCAATCATATCGGGTTGGAATGCACCATCTACGCGATCCAAAACACCTTTAAGGACCGCTGCGGCAACATCATCGGGTCTTTCATGGAATAAGGCACCGTTTTTAGCTTTTGCAGCTGCTGAACGCCCATAAGCGACAATATAAGCTTCTCTCATATCAATTTCATCCTTTCATGTGTTAGTTACGTAATGGTTTACCAGTTTTCAACATATGACAAATACGCGCATACGTCTTTTCAGTTTTTAACAATGTGAGGAAGTGATGTTTTTCAAGTTTTTGCAAATAACGTTGATTCACATACGTATTTCTTGGTAAATCTCCACCTGCAAGCACGGTTGCGATACGTAAGGCAATATCATAATCGTGCTCGCTGATGAAATGACCTTCTTTTTGTGCGTCTAATTGCCCCTCTGCAAGTGCGATAAAATCAGAACCTAGCGCAAGATATTGATGTTTTGGTGCAGGGATATAGTTGGTATCTGCTTCATATTGCGCGCGTCGCAATGCGATTTCTACGCGTTTTGCTGTATTGAATATAATGGTATCTGTATCTCGTAAAAAGCCATAGCGTCTTGCTTCAAACGCATTCGTTGATACTTTCGCAAAACCGATAGTCATCAGTACATTCGTCATACTGTGATGGTGGTCATTTTTCATGTGAGAAGTGTGTAAAATACGATTTGCCATTTCGGCAAGACCGCCAGCACTTGGTAATAGACCAACACCAGCTTCAACTAAGCCAATATACGTCTCGCTTGCTGCAACGACGAATGGGGAATAAAGCACAAGTTCACAACCGCCACCCAGTGCACGTCCATGAACCGCAGTGACAATCGGTTTCGTACTATATTTTAGGCGATTGAAACTACGATGGAGCTTTTCAACGGCACCACCTACCATATCATCAACAGCACCATCTTCATGAGCTTGTTTCATTTGATAAAGATTTGCGCCCACACTAAAGTTGGTACCTTCTGCATAAATCACCATACTGCTATAGGCTTTTGTTTCAAGTAAATCAATAGCCTCAACCAAATCATCTGTAAAAAGGTCTGTAATAACATTATTTTTACTTTGAAGTTTGAGCAACAATTGGTTGCGATTGGCTACTGCCAATTTAGAATCATCTCGGTCCCAAACGACATCTGTAATCCACTCAGAGACAGGTGTGACGCGCTCGATGGATTCACCTGCTTCATAAAAGCTATGATGAACAGATTGAAGCCATTCTGGTAAATCACCTAATTCATCTTCCATGCGCTGTTTAACACGCTCAAAGCCCATTAAGTCCCATAATTGGAATGGACCGAGCTTCCAGTTGAATCCCCAAACCAGTGCGCGATCGACATCTTTAAAATCTTTCGCAGCATAAGGTACATTACGCGCAGCATAGTAAAAAGTGTTACGTAACGTTTCCCATAAAAATAGGCCTGCTTCATCATTAGCGTTAAAGATGATGTCTAAGTTATGAGCCGAATCTTTGTTAAATTGTGCTAATAAAGGAATTTGAGGCTTTTCAACAGGTACATAATCTTGGGAGTCTGGATCGAAAACGAGACGTGATTTTGTGGCTTTATCTTTTTTGTAAAAGCCTTGTTTCGTTTTTCTACCGAGTGCACCTTTATTAAATAATGTTGAAACTAACGCCACATCCTTGAAAAATGGTTGCTCTTCAGGAACCTGTTGTAGCCCTTTAATGACAGAAACGGCAATGTCCAGTCCAACTAAGTCGGTTAAGGCATATGTCCCTGTTTTAGGGCGACCAATTGCCTGACCAGTTAAGGCATCTACATCAGTGATTGAAAAGCCCTGTTGTTCAGCACGATACATAATGTCATTCATTGATTGTGTTCCGATGCGATTTGCGACAAAGCCAGGGACGTCATTCGCGATGACAACACCTTTGCCTAAGACATCTTGCGCAAATGTTTGAACTTTTTCGATATAAGTAGCGTCAGTAAGACGGTTAGGAATCACTTCGACCAATTTCATAATACGTGGGGGATTGAAGAAGTGAAGTCCCAAAAAGCGTGCTTTATCCGTTTCTTCAAACACCTGAGTAATGGCTTCAATGGGTATACCAGAAGTATTTGTCGCAAATAATGCTTCTTTAGGTGCTACGCGTGCAACGTTTTGCCAAACAGTATGTTTCACATCTAAATCTTCTTTAACGGCTTCTATATATAAGTCGGCATCTGAATCTGCCAAGTCATCATTAAAATTTCCATATGTTAAATTTGATGCGTATTGTAAATCAAATAAAAGCGGACGTTTTTTATCAGTAATCATGTCATAAGCTTTTTTTGAAATTTTATTTGGATCTTGTTCATCAATGACAATGTCGAGTAATTGTACTTTTAAGCCAGCATTGACGAAGAGGGCAGCGAGTTGTGCGCCCATTGTGCCAGCACCTAGGACGGTAATCTTATTGATTGTCATAATCATTCCTCCTTAACAATTGCGATATTAAATAAATGCTGATGTACCTGTTAATGCGCGACCTATTACAAGTGCGTTGATTTCATGTGTGCCTTCATACGTATAAACGGCTTCAGCATCGGAAAAGAAACGGGCGATATCATAATCACCTGCAAGTATGCCATTACCACCACAAACCCCGCGTCCCATTGCGACAGATTCGCGTAAACGTAAGGCATTCATCATCTTGGCCGTAGATGTGGCAACCTCATCATATTCACCATTAGCTTGTTTACGTGCGAGTGCTGCACACATCGCCATGGCGTGCGCTAAATTTCCTTGAATCATAGAAAGTTTCTCTTGAACGAGTTGATATTGACTAATCGACTTACCAAATTGCTTACGTTGTTTAACATAGTCTAACGTTGCGCGTAACGTTCCAGCTAATGCCCCTGTAGCCATGTATGCCACACCGGCACGTGTCGAATATAAAATTTTGGCAATATCTTTAAATGACGTAATATTTTGCAAGCGATTAGCTTCTTTTACTTGAACTTGATTTAATTTAATATGCGCGTTCGGGACGATACGTAAGGCGATTTTATCTTGAAGGACATCAATCTCAACGCCTTCTTGATCAGGGGTAACGACAAAACAATGTGGTTTCCCAGTCTCTTTGTTCACCGCAAATACTGGGATGACATCTGAAACATGTGCACCACCAATCCATTTTTTCTCACCATTGAGTATCCATACGTCTCCTTTTTGTTCTGCTGTTGTAGCAAGACCACCAGCGACATCTGAACCGTGGTCAGGTTCTGTTAACGCAAAACAAGTACGTAGTTCATGTGATTGAAGTTTTGGCACATATTTGGCAACTTGTTCTTTTGAACCGCCGAATAAAAAGGTATTGTGTCCTAAACCTTGATGGACACCGAGTAAAGTGGCTAAAGAGACGTCAAAACGTGCCAATGTGTAGGCCATAAAAAACTGGAATAATTGACTCGGAGTTTGTGCCCCGTCACGATCTTTATATAATAGGGGATTTGTAAAATAATTAAGGTTACCAATGTCTTGAAAAAAGTCTTCAGGTACAGTTGCATCTACCCAATGGCGATTAATATCTTTGCGGTATTTGTCTTCTAATAACGCATTAAGTTGTTGTAGAAGTTCGAGTTCACCATCTGTTAAATCTTTCGCAATGCTTAAAATATCTTCAGGATACAGTGCTTTTAATCGTTCTTCTCGATTTGTCATAATAATTGCCTCCCTTTGTTGTAAACGCTTACATTTAACTTTAAAATTTTTTGATTTTGTTACTCAAGCGCTTGTGCTTTTTGGTTCATCATGTCGCGGATTGCGCGTTTATCCGGTTTTTGTGTAGAGTTAAGTGGCATATAAGTGACAGGCTGATACATGCGAGGTACTTTATAGCCCGCAAGTTTTTCACGCATAAATGTATCAAGCTTACGCTCATAATCTGGATCATTCTCCCTTAAGATGACTGCAGCCGCAATAGATTCACCATATTTCGGATGATCATACCCAACCACTACACAGCGATCCACGAGCGGATGTTCAGCGAGTGCGGTTTCGACTTCAGAAGGTAAGACGTTTTCACCACCTGTAATGATGAGTTCTTTTTTACGATCGATGATAAAAATATCGCCGTCTTCATCTTTCTTTGCTAAATCACCTGTTAATAGGTAAGGACCATGAAAAATTTTGGCGGTTTCTTCAGGTTTTTTCCAATAACCAGGTGTCACATTTTTAGCTTTAATCGCAAGTTCTCCGATTTCTCCGACACCGACTTCATTTTTGTCATCATCAAGGATGATACTTTCAACAAACATGACAGATTTTCCGATACTCATTGGTTTTTTTAGTGCATTTTCAGGCGTATTCACCATAACGAGTGGCGCTTCAGTTAAACCGTATCCATTAATGATATTGACACCATATTGTTTAAAGGCTGCTTGGATACTTGGTAAAGGTTGTGACCCACCTTGAATGACATATTTCATTTTTCTAAAGTTTTCAGGATTAAAGTTAGGTTGCTTAATGGTTGCATAATACATCGTTGGAATCATAATGATAAAACTCGGTTCATATTGTGCAATTAAGTCATTCAATGCTTCGCCATTAAAGTAGCGTTGTAAAACGAGTGTGCCACCAGCCATTAATGTTGGTAATACCGTATCGTTAAATCCTAAAACGTGAAACATTGGTGTAGAAATAATGGTTGTATAGTCGGAGTTAAATTTATAAGTTAATTCTATATTGGTACCATTATTTACAAATGAGTCATACGAAAACATTACGCCTTTAGGTTCACCCGTCGTGCCACTTGTATATATTAAAGCGGCCAAATCATTTGCCTCTACTTTAGTCGCTTTAAATGGTTGATGGTGTTCTGGGTTTACGATTGTTGCGTATTCAGGACTATCGATGTCCATATGCAAAAGTTTTTCATCAACATCGGTTAATGAACTTAAATGTTTTTCCGCATAAAATAATATTTTGAGTTCGGAATCTTTAACAACTGCTGCAATTTCTTTAGGATTGAGTCGCCAATTAATAGGTAAAAATACTGCGCCCATTTTAAAACAAGCAAATAATAAATCTAAAAGTGCAACATCATTGGGTGCAAATACACCGACGACATCACCTTTTTGAATTCCTTTGTCAGTGAGATAATGTGCCATATGATCTGCGCGGATATTGAGTTGCTGGTACGTCCACTGTGTCCCCTTTAATGGATCGATGACAGCTGGCTTCTCAATATCAAAATCAGAGCGCGTTTTAATCCAATCGAAATTCATCACGTATAACCCCCTTTAGTTGATGATTGGGAAGGGATGAGGGCTTACCACAATCATCGTAATAGAAATAACTTTCTACGTCGTGTGTGATTGGTTACAAAGTGTTTGAGACAAGTTCCCCCATACCTCTTGATAAATACTTGTATCAATAGTAATTAATGGCTCCGCGATCTTTGGGGTAAAATCCATATGTTGTAAAATATCTCGCTGTAAATCTAGTCCTGGTGCAATTTCAGTTAAAGTTAATCCTTCGTCTCGCAATTCAAATACTGCGCGATCTGTTACAAAATGAACTTCTTGACCTAGTGTTTTTGCGTACTCAGCGTTAAAATCAATATGATCGACGTTAGATACAAATTTGTGCATCGGTGACGTGTCATGTGCATGGAGCTGACCATTTTCGATTTTTAGTTGACCACCGGCAACAAAAGCGCCACAAAATACCAAACGCTTCACAGATTGACTAATATCAATGAAGCCACCGCATCCATTCATCCGGTTCCCAAAAAAGGACACATTCACGTTACCTTGCGCATCCACTTCCGCAAAACTCATATAGGCAACGGACACGCCGCTGTTATAGATAAAATCCCATGTTTCATCATGCCGCATACGTGCCTCGGTATTGTAATTCATACCAAAATGATTGCGACTGCCAATAAATCCACCAAAAATACCAGTATCCATAATAGGCAAAATGGCATCTTCCACATCTTCCTCATGCAGGAGGTTAGTGAGCTCATTGTTAATGCCATAACCAATACTGACCGTATCCCCATGACGAAGCAGTTGTGCAGCACGACGTAAAATCAGTTTACGCGTCGAAAACGGTAAAGTGGGCTCTGGATAAGTGCGTACACGACGTTCTCCAGAGAGTTCTGGTTGATAATACGTTTGAATTAATTGTTGGTGATTGCGTGAATTTTCAGAAATATAAACGTAGTCAACGAGTGTTCCTGGAATAAATACATCGTTTGGGTTCTGTTGACAAATATCAACGATTGCTTTCACTTGTACAATGACCTTGCCACCATGTGCTTTCGCATTTAAAGCGACACCGTAACTTTCGCCAAGATGTGCTTCGTGTGTCATGTAAATATTGCCTTTAGCATCCGCATAGGTGCCTCTCAAAATCGCCACATCAACGGATGGGAAATTGTAATGTAGATACGTCTCATCAAAAAGCGTGACGCGTGAAACGATATCTTTAGTGGTACGCGCGTTCGCTTTACCCCCTTGATAGAGTGGATCAACACCTGTGTGTAATCCAATTTTTGTAAACACACCTGGTGTTATCGAATTGGATTGTCGGTAATGCGTCGCAATGACGCCTTGTGGTAAAAAGTAAGCCTCGATTGCATTTGATTTAATGGCGTTGACCGTCTTTTTGGAAGCAGTCATGATGCTCATCATGACGCATTTGATCATGCCACGTTCAACAAAATCATCAAGTTCCACCGTTAAACCACCACTGCTAATATCATTCGCTAATATGAAAGTAAGGTCTTTAGGTGACTGTGTATCATCATATTGATTTAAAAGAAGTTGTAACACTTCGGCAGGTAGGTTTGACACTGTTAATGCAGCTAGTCCAATGACATCGCCATCTTGTACTATAGTTTTTACTTCGGATTCATCAATATGCTTCATGGCATCACTCCTTTTAATCAGTTTCACTGCATTTCATGTAAACCCTTACATGAAATATAACATATGTCACAAAATTGTAAAAATATCACGCATTTATAAATTGGGTAATTTTAAAATATAACATCAATAAAGAATATGTATCGTGTGCAACTTATAGCGCTTAATGGTATGCTTGTGAAGACACACGTGGAGGGGGAAAGGTATGTTTTTAGCTTGGAATGAAATCAAACGTAATAAACTCAAATTCAGTCTTATTGTGGGTGTACTGATTATGGTGAGTTATTTGTTGTTTTTATTGTCAGGTCTTGCGAACGGTTTAATGAATATGAACCGAGAAGGCATTGATAAATGGCATGCGGATGCCATCATTATGAACGACAATGCGAATCAAACGATTCAACAGTCAAAATTTAAAACATCAGACGTACCCAATGATTTTAAAGAGAAAGCAACGTTAAAACAAACCGCTGTCATCGCATCGAATGGGCGAACGGAAGAAAATGCTTTGCTGTTTGGTGTGGCGCCACAATCATTTTTAATTCCACGCATCATTGATGGTAAGTCGTTTCAAAAAGAGAATGAGGTGGTAATTGATGCGTCATTGAAAGAAAAAGGATTCAAAGTAGGCGATACCATTGATTTAGCACAATCCGATGAAACGTTAAAGGTGGTAGGTATTAGCGAAAGTGCTAAATTTAACGCTTCACCCGTATTGTTTGCGAATGATGCGACTATAGCCAAAATTAATCCAATGTTAACCAAAGAGGTCACGAATGCCATCGTGGTGAAAGATCCAAATTGGCAACAAGTCAAATTAGACTCGAAGTTAGAAGTTATAAAAATAAATTCATTTATAGAAAATTTACCAGGCTATCAAGCTCAAAATATGACTTTAAACTTTATGATTGTCTTTTTATTCGCAATTTCAGCAACTGTAGTAGGCATCTTCCTATATGTCATGACTTTGCAAAAAACGCATCTATTTGGTGTTTTAAAAGCACAAGGGTTTACGAATAGTTATCTCGCTAAAATGGTCATTGCTCAAACCTTTATTTTAGCAAGTATAGGTGCACTGATCGGATTAGGTTTAACGATGCTTACTGGGGTATTTCTACCAACAGCAGTACCAGTGAAATTCGACGCCATCACGCTTGCCATTTTTGCGATAGTACTCATTGGCGTCTCATTGTTGGGCAGTGTTTTCTCGGTATTAAGCATTCGAAAAATTGATCCACTTAAGGCAATCGCATAGGAGGTGTACATATGTTGGTATTTAAAAACGTAACAAAATCATTTAAAGATGGCAGTCAAATGATAGAAGCGGTCAAATCGACGACGCTTCAATTTCAAAAAGGGGAATTGATTGCGATTGTAGGCCCCTCAGGTTCTGGTAAAAGTACCTTTTTAACGATGGCAGGTGCGCTTCAAACGCCCACACATGGTGAAATTTTTATTAACAATAAAAATATTACAAATATGAACCAAAAACAGTTATCCAAAGTACGTATGAATGAAGTGGGATTTGTGCTACAATCCACGAATTTAGTCCCATTTCTTACAGTCAAACAACAATTTCAATTACTTAAAAAATCCAAAAAAGATGTGATGCATTTAGAGGCGTATCAGGCACTTATGCATCAACTGGGATTAACGGAACTTGAAAATAAATTACCAAGTGAAATTTCAGGAGGGCAAAAACAACGGGTCGCTATCGCAAAAGCGTTGTACACGAATCCTGCCATTATATTAGCTGATGAACCAACGGCTGCACTTGATACTGAAAATGCGTTAGAAGTCATTCAAATCTTACAAAAGCTCACGACAGAACGTGACAAAATATGTATCATTGTGACACATGATGAACGACTGACAGACTATTGTGACCGTGTTTTTCATATGGAGGACGGTATTTTATCAGAACAAAGATGAGGTGACGAAAATGGTACAACGTATTGTGATTATGGGATCTCCAGGAACAGGAAAATCGACACTTGCCTATCGCATTGCGCAACATACAGGTTTACCACTTTATCATATGGATGCGTTATTTTGGGAAGGTAATCAAACGACGTCTGAAGAAGCACTTCGAACACGCTTAAATCACGTCATTTTCAAGGACACATGGATTATTGACGGAAACTACAAAGATACACTTGAAATGCGCATTCAACGGGCGGACTTGGTGATTTGGTTACGGGCGCCTAAATGGAAGTGTATCATGCGTGTGATATACCGTTTTGTGACTGACAAATTTCGAGAGAAAGGCCCCGGCGCAAATCCTGATATACTAGAACCAAGTTTTATTAAACACATTTGGGACTTTCCTAACAAAAGTATCCCTCACATGCATGACATTCATGAAAAATATAAAAATCATTGTCGCTGGATGATTGTGTAAAATGAGAACCCACCATACATCATAGCCATCCTAAATCATTCTTAACGTCGCATTATAGCGGCCTCTTGCCCTCGCCTCTAGAACATGGAGTTGTTAAGAAAGTAATGGGTTACGTTTTCAAGTCATCTATGAACGTTTGTGAACAAGTGGTTAATAGCGTAAGTTTTAGAAAGATAACATAGCGTATCGGTAATCTATTCCGCACTGCCAATAATGTTGCATAAGTGAACATTTTTAATATCCCCCGAGCATTATGGATTTTCCGTTTGGGCATAATGTCTTAGAAGTATGGGGTAGTGATGAATCAAAACAATGTTTATCCATTTATTAATTTATAGAATAGCCGACAAAGTTCATGTAATTGGATTTTGTCGGCTTTTTAAGTTAAAAGGATGCGATGTTCAACCCGAATTTTTAGCGTTATAAAGCGTTTAAGTGGTGTAATGAATAGATATGTGTTTAAATGTAATTGTAATAGTTACATTAAGAGGTGATAAGATGAACCTTGAATTTAATATTGCCATTCATGTGATGTGTTTTTTAGTGAAACATAAGGGTGAACGATGGAGCAGTAAGGCGTTGTCGGAGTCTGTCTGTATTCATCCTGTACAAATTCGCCGAGTGACAACGCAATTAATTGAAGCAGGGCTGATTGATACGCATCGTGGAAAGCAAGGTGGCTATCAAGCCAATCAACACACAGCGGATGCGTCATTAACATCTTTGTATGACATGTTCGTCCCACAACACATGACTGATCAACGTTTATTAACTGGAGCGTCCGAAAATGCATGTCTTATTTCAAGAGAAATAGGGGGCCTCATGACTACTTATTATGATGCGGAATTTGCACGGTCAAAGGCAGTTTATGAAGGACAAACAATACGAACAATTTTAGAAAAAATATTAAAGGAGTCCACACTATGAAAACATATGATTTTGTCGTAATTGGATTTGGTAAAGCTGGAAAAACATTTGCTAAAACGGCGGCAAGTAAAGGCAAAAAAGTCGCAGTGATTGAACAATCCACTAAAATGTATGGCGGTACATGTATCAATATTGGCTGTATCCCATCTAAAACCTTAATCCAAGCGAGTAAGACGTTGCCATTTACAGAAGCGATGACACGTAAAGCGGAAGTGGTACAAGCGTTAAATCAAAAAAATTATCTTAATCTTGCAGATGATCCTCATATCGATGTGTATGATGGAAAAGCAACATTTCAATCAGAACATGAGGTACGTATCGAAGGTATGACTGCGGAAACAACCATACATGGGGACGTGATAATTATTAATACCGGTGCAACACCTGTGATACCTGAGATTGAAGGCCTCAAGACATCTCAATTTGTTTATGATTCTACGGGAGTGTTGGCACTTTCTTCTCAACCGCAACGCTTAGTCATCATTGGTGGTGGTTATATTGCCTTAGAATTTGCTTCCCTTTTCGCAAGTTTTGGTACAGAAGTGACTGTTCTTGAGCGTCATACGCATGTGCTCAGCAATGAAGATGACGCTATCGTTAAAGAAGTGACTCAAGATTTAGAAAGCAAAGGTGTGCGTATTGTGACAAGCGTAGAGGTTGAAAAAATAAGTGACACTGTACAAGAAGCGGTTATTGAAACTTCTAATGGCGCATTTCTCGCAGATGCGATATTACTTGCAACAGGTCGAACACCGAATACAGATATCGGCTTAGAAAACGTAGGCATCGCACTTGGTGACAAAGGTGAAATTAAAGTGAATGCGCACCTTCAAACGGCTGTGCCTCATATTTATGCAGTGGGTGATGTCAAAGGCGGACCACAGTTTACGTACGTCTCTCTAGATGATTTTCGTATCGTACATGATCATGTATTTGGGACAAGACAACGTACAACTGAGAATCGTGGTGAGATACCTTATACAGTATTCATCGATCCGCCGTTATCACGTGTAGGCTTAACTGCAACCGCTGCACAAAAACAAGGTTATACGATTAAAGAAGGGCAACTTCCGGTAAAACAAATACCACGTCATAAAATTAATGCTGACCCACGAGGATTATTTAAAGTGGTTATTGATGCCAATACGAACCTCATATTAGGAGCGTCGCTGTACGGTGCACAATCTGAGGAATTGATTAATCTCATTCACTTAGCGATGAAACAAGGGACAACCTATGATGTACTGCGTGATATGATGTACACGCATCCGACCATGGCAGAATCTTTTAATGACTTATTTAAAATTTAAAATTGATATTCATCACATGCGCGTATAATAGACAACCTACCACATTCATGTTTAAAGTGATTGTGGTAGGTTGTTTAGTTATCTTACTGTATTTAAAAAATAAGTTGTGTAATGGCGAGTATAATCAATAAGCTTATAATACCTTTTTGAACAGTACTAGGGATATGGCGTCCGACATGTAATCCTATAGGTGCAAAAATAATACTTCCAAGTACTATCGCACATGCCAAATTTAGAGGAATATAGCCTTGAAAGGCTTTGGTCACGAACGTACCTATTGATGAGATGAATGCGATGACGATGCTATTTGCGACAACGGTATTCATCGGTAATTTAAATACAGCTAAAAGTATCGGTGTAATGATAAAAGCACCACCAGCACCGACAATACCTGACACAATCCCCACACTTCCTCCGATTAAAACGAGTAAAAGTCGATGAAATCTCGGTGTCTCATGACGCGGTGTTACTTTAAAAAAGAGTAAAACAAGTGCAAGTATCGCAACACCAATATACACATATGTCACAAAATCAGCATTGATTAAATGTGCAACAATCGCACCTAAGCTACTTCCAATCAACATCCCACCGCCCATATAAAGGACAAGTTGCAATGAAAACGCATCTTTTTTACGCGCAGAAAATGCCCCACTTAACGTACTAAAAAAGACTTGTGCGGACGTTAATCCAGAAGCGACATAAGCTGTCATCACTGGATAGCCCAAAAGAGGTGGAATAAGTAATAACGCAGGATAAATAATAATGGCACCACCAATACCTACTAAGCCAGAAATAAAGCCACCAAAGATACCGATCACAAATAGTAATAACATTTCAGTCCACATCATTATTTCGCCTTCACTAACAATTCTACAGCTTCTTGAATCAATTGTTGCGCATCCTCATCTTGATCTTCAGCTTGTTTAACACATTCAATTAAATTTTCACTAATAATAATGCTAATTAAGCGTTGAATAGAGCCTTTTGATGCGCTCAATTGTGTCACGACATCTTTACAATCTTTTTCTTCTTCCATCATTTTAATGACACCATTTAATTGCCCCTGTACACGCTTAATGCGATTGACTAATTTTTTATCATAAATCAAAATCGTTAGCCTCCCCAATTGATTTTTAATAACTCAAGGATAAAGGGGAAAGTGAAGTTTGTCAAATACCCTATATGGTATTTGACTTTTGTATCGTTCTGTTTTATCATACCCCTAAAGGTATTGTGGAGGAGGAATAAAATGCCGAACTTTAAAACACAACATATTACTGATTGGACACGAAATGAACTTGAAACATTGGCGAAAAACCACCAACTTATAGATGTAAGAACAGCGGAAGAGTATGAACTCGGACATGTACAAGGGGCGTTGTTGCACCCGGTACAACAAATCGAAACGTTCGATTTACCAAACGATCGTACGTATTATATTTATTGTCGTAGTGGCCGCCGTAGTCATAATGCAGCTGAAGTATTAACGACTAAAGGGTATGAGGTCGTGAACTTAGATGGAGGCTATTTAGCACTAGAAGCAGAACAAGACCCGTCGAAATCAGACGTGACGACGCCACAAAATGCATTAAAATCTGAGCGCGTGAAGCGTGATTATAGTGGACTGCAATGCCCAGGACCTATCGTTGAAATCAATAAAGAAATGATGCAAATGCCAGAAGGTACACAACTTGAAGTGACGGTTACAGACCTCGGGTTTAAACAAGATATTCAAAGTTGGGTAAAACAAAGAGGATTTACCTTAATCGCTTTAGAAGAAAAAGCTGATCATATTCATGCAGTGATTGAAAAAACTAAAGACAAAACTATGAACGTGACGCATGAAGGCGATGGTACAACGATTGTGTTATTTAGCGGTGAGTTAGACAAAGCACTTGCAGCACTCATTATCGCAAATGGCGCGAAAGCTGCAGGCCGTGACGTTAGTATTTTCTTTACATTTTGGGGACTCAACGCGCTTAAAAAAGTGAATCAAACTCCGGTAAAGAAAACAGGTATTGCGAAAATGTTTGATAAGATGTTACCAAGTCAACCTGAGTATATGCCAATTTCTAAAATGAATATGTTGGGATTAGGTAATGTCATGATGCGCTATGTCATGAAAAAGAAAAATATTGAAACGTTACCTGCATTAATCGATCAAGCAATCGAACAAGGTGTGAAATTAATCGCATGTACGATGAGTATGGATGTGATGGGCATTTCAAAAGAAGAATTAAGAGAAGAAGTGACTTATGGCGGTGTAGGTGCGTATATCGGCGATACGGAACAGGCACGACATAATCTATTTATTTAGGAGGCGGAAAGATGTTTTTCAAGCAATTTTACAATGAGTACTTATCTCAAGCATCTTACCTAATAGGATGTCAACGTACTGGCGAAGCAATGATTATTGATCCGATTCGGGATTTGTCACAGTATGTTGCACTTGCGGAACAAGAAGGTTTCAAAATTACGAAAGCAGCAGAAACACACATTCATGCGGATTATGCTTCTGGTATTCGTGAAGTGGCCAATCGATTAGACGCGATCATTTATGTGTCCAAGGAAGGTGAAGAAAGTCTTGGTTATCGCAATATGCCGGAACAGACAGTATTTGTAGGTCATCAAGATACAATTCATGTAGGTAATATTGAATTAAAAGTATTGCATACACCTGGACATACCCCAGAGAGTATCAGTTTCTTGTTGACAGATTTTGGTGGCGGCGCAACCGTACCTATGGGTCTCTTCAGTGGCGATTTTATATTTGTTGGCGATGTTGGGCGACCAGACTTACTTGAAAAAGCCGTGCAAATCGCAGGGTCTACCGAAAAAGGCGCTAATCAGATGTATGAGTCGATTCAAATGATTAAAGCATATCCAGATTATATTCAAATTTGGCCGGGGCACGGTGCGGGCAGTCCATGTGGTAAAGCGTTAGGTGCTATTCCAATGTCAACTTTAGGCTATGAAAAAATCAACAATTGGGCGTTTCAAGCTGAAGATAAGACAGCATTCATAGAGACGCTGACAACAGATCAACCGGCGCCGCCGAAACACTTTGCTGAAATGAAACGTATCAATCAATGGGGCACACAAGCATTTCAACCTTATCGCGTATATCTTGAAAATGATAAGAACACACCAGCATTCGATTTACGATCGAAAGAAGCATATCATGGCGGACATACGTTAGGGTCAATCAATGTGCCGTATAATAAACACTTTATTAATCAAATCGGTTGGTACTTGAATTACGATCAAGAAATTCAGCTGATTGGAGACTATGAAACCATTAAACAAGCCATTCAAACATTACAGCTTATTGGATTTGATCGCGTTAAAAGTTATAAAGCGCCTACATTTGAAATGGTGACTACATCAATTCATAGTGGTGACATGTCTGGTGAGGAAACCCATGTCATTGATGTACGGAATGACAAAGAATGGGCAGCCGGACATTTAAAACGTGCGTTGCATATTCCGCACGGTCAATTGTTGGAAACCGTAATAGACTTTGACAAATCAGCACCGCTTTATGTACATTGTCAATCTGGTGTCAGAAGTTCCATTGCGGTTGGAATTTTAGAACAAAAAGGCTTTCAACACATTATCAACGTTCGTGAAGGTTATAAAGCCATGCCTGAAACAATCAAAAATAACGTATAAAGATGTAATGTACTTTTTATTTAAGGTCAAGACTATCGTTTTGGCCTTATTTTTTATTGAAAAAATATAAATTTGATAAATATGTAAAAGCGTGCTAATTTATATGTAAACGTTTACACATTGATGAGGTGATCATTTGGCGACAATTAAAGAAGTCGCACAGCACGCGAAAGTGTCTGTTGCGACCGTATCACGAGCGATTAATGGCAATGGTTATGTTAAGCGAGAAACACGTGACAAAATTGATGCGGCAATCAAAAAATTGAACTATCAACCTAATGAAGTTGCACGCACATTAAATATGAAAAAATCAAAAGTGCTTGGGTTATTGTTGCCTGATATGAGCAATCCTTTTTTTACAATCGTAGCGCGAGGGGTTGAGGATAAGGCGATGGAACGGGGCTATTACATTATGATTGGTAACGGTGCTATGGATGAAACGAAAGAATTAAACTATTTATCGATGTTTCAAATGAATCAATGTAGTGGCATGATTGCTTCTCAACTTTCAACCGCTAAGGCGTTTCAAACGTTACAGGCATTCCAAACTCCATATATTCTCATTGATCGTGTGACTGAAGGTGACACATGTATTGAGGCAGATCACACGAAAGGCGGCACCTTACAAGCGAACACGATATTACGCGGTCACGCTTCTAACGTTTTACTATTACATCAAGATTTAACATTTACGTCTTTTTGTGCCCGTTTTACAGCAGCACAAGACGTATTACAACAGGCAAATGTGCATGTTGAAACGGAAGATGAAGCAGTATTAGATGTGGAAAAATTTGAATACTACATTCGTGATCGCCGTATTGATAGTGTCATTTGTAGTAACGATGTCATGGCGTTTAAAGTGATGAAATGGTTGCACAGTCTCGGGAAAGTAGTGCCGGATGATGTTCAAGTCATTGGTTATGATGATATTCCTTTTGCAGAGATGTTTTTGCCAAGTTTAACAACCGTACGTCAACCTGCTTATGAACTTGGACAACGAGCCGCAGAACAATTAATTGATCAATTAGAAGGGCGCACGTCAAAATTAGCTTCAAAGTTAGACGTGACAGTCATTCACAGACAATCAACGAGGAGGTCTCAAAAATGAAAAATATTTATGTCATTGGCAGTGTATCAATAGATTTAGTCGTATCAACAAGAGTGGTGCCTAAAAAAGGTGAAACCGTTCTCGGGGAATCGTTTTTTAGAACAACTGGGGGTAAAGGAGCCAATCAAGCTGTAGCTGCAGCACGACTCGGCGAAAATGTCCATATGATTGGGCGTATCGGCGATGATGATTTTGGTCAAGAGATTGTTGAGAATTTCAAACGTAATCAAGTGGATGTGACTCATTTGAATATCGTACCGCATATGGCTACAGGAACCGCACATATTACGTTAGCAGACAATGATAATAGTATTATTGTGGTCCCTTCCGCAAACAACGAAGTGACGTTTAGGAACATTAAAGACCAATTAGCACAACTTGAAGAAGGTGACATTGTATTACTTCAACAAGAAATTCCAGCTGACACGGTGGCAAGGGTACTCGCGTATTGTAAACAACATGGAGTAATTTCTATATTAAATCCTGCGCCATATCGTGACATCGATGAGGCGGTTATTGAAAATGCAGATTATCTTACACCTAATGAAACGGAAAGTGCTGCCTTATTTAAAGAAGATCTTGATGAAGCATTAGAACGTTATCCAAATAAACTCATCGTCACAATTGGTGATAAAGGCGCGCGTTATTTTAACGGAGAAAACCATGTGACGGTAAAAGGATTTAAGCGAGACGTTAAAGATACTACTGGCGCGGGAGACACTTTTAACGGTGCGCTCGCGGTAGGGTTGCAAAAAGGATTTGCTTTAGATAAAGCCATTGAACTTGCGAATCTTGCGGCAAGCTTTTCAGTAACTGGAATGGGCGCTCAAGGAGGTATGCCAACTTGGCAGGAGATTGAAGGTGAATTTAATGTATAAAACCGGAACTTTAAACAGTGACATTTCAATAGTGTTAAGCCAATTGGGGCATACAGATCAAATTTTGATTGCAGATTGTGGTTTGCCGATTCCTGATGATGTTAAGCGCATTGACCTCGCATTGACATTTGGGCAACCTTCATTTCGGGATGTTTACACAGAAGTGTCAAAACATATGGCGATTGAAACAGCTATCGTTGCGGAAGAAATGAAAACCCACAATGCCATATTATTTGATGATTTGAACGATGACATTCCAAATCTGAATAGTGTGTCCCATGATGAATTGAAATTACAATCGCATCACGTTAAAGCAATTATACGTACGGGTGAAGCCACACCCTATGCCAATATTATTTTACAAAGTGCGGTTTTATTTTAGGAGGAATGCGACATGATTACAATGCGTCAAATCCATAAAGCATTTGGAGAAAATAAAGTGTTACAAGGTGTCGATTTCACATTGGAAACAGGAACCGTGCATGCCTTGATGGGTGAAAATGGTGCGGGTAAATCCACCTTGATGAAAATATTAGTCGGTATGCATCAAAAAGACGAAGGGGATATACAATTTTTTGGACAATCAAAAGCGTTCAAAAATCCGAAAGAAGCGGAACAAGAAGGGGTTACATTTATACATCAAGAATTGAATATTTGGCCAGAATTAACAGTGTTAGAAAATATGTTTATCGGTAAAGAAATTAAAAATAAATTTGGCGTACTCAAAACTGCCGACATGGCACGTCAAGCGTTAGCTATTTTTGAACAATTACATTTCAATATCCCTTTACATAAAGTAGCTAAACATTGTTCTATAGGCGAACAACAAATGATCGAAATCGCTAAAGCTCTTATGACAGATGCGAAAGTCATTGTGATGGACGAACCAACGGCGACATTAACCGATAAAGAGATTTCTCAACTTTTTAATATGATACGCCGTTTAAAAGCGCAAGGCGTAGCGTTTGTCTATATTTCACATCGTATGGCTGAAATATTTGAAATTGCGGATGATATTACGGTAATGCGCGACGGGAAAACCGTATTTTTTAAACCTGTTGAAGAAACCGCTTACAACGATATTGTGAAAGCGATGGTAGGTAGAGAATTAGATGAACAATATCCAAAGCGTCAGTATCAACCTGAAGACATCATTTTAAAAGTGGCACATCTTTCTAACGAAAAGCATCAGATTAAAGATGTTTCATTCCATTTGCGGAAAGGTGAAATTTTAGGTGTGAGTGGCTTAATGGGTGCAGGACGCACAGAAATGATGCGCAGTCTTTTTGGTGTGGATAAAGGCAGTCGCCATGTAGAAATAGCGGGAAAAAGTGTTGAGATTCACTCTCCAGAAGATGCGATGAAACATGGTCTTGCACTGATTACCGAAAACCGTAAAGATGAAGGGCTCATTTTAGATTTTTCGATTCGTGACAATATGGTATTACCTTCTTTAAAAAGCTTTTCAAAATACGGCTTTGTAAAAGATAAAGATGCGAATCATTTTGTTGATTCTATGCGCAAGCGCTTAAATATTAAAACTTCACATCAACGGCCAGCATCGACGTTATCAGGAGGCAATCAACAAAAAGTTGTGTTAGCAAAATGGATAGGTACAGCGCCACGTATCATTATCTTTGATGAACCGACACGTGGGATTGACGTTGGTGCAAAAAGAGAAATTTATCAACTTATGAATGAGCTCACTGAACGGGGTGTCTCTATTATTATGATTTCATCCGAATTACCCGAAATTATCGGAATGAGTGACCGAGTGATGGTTGTTCATGAAGGCCATATCCAAGGTGACTTAACAGGTGAACGTATTACAGAAGAAAACATTATGACACTTGCGACAGGAGGAAAATTAGATGAAACAGTTAACCGCTAAAACGACGTTACTTGAAAAATTGATTCCTTTTTTAGGACTCATTTTACTCATTATCATGATTAGTGTACTCAATCCTGCATTTTTAGATTTATCCAATTTACTGAACTTACTTAGACAAATCTCTATAAATGGGTTAATTGCATTTGGGATGACGTTTGTTATTTTAACAGGGGGCATTGATTTATCCGTAGGTTCTATTTTAGCGCTCTCTTCAGCGTGTATCGCATTGATGATAACAAGTGGTGTCGATCCAATTATAGCGATAATACTTGGTGTACTGATTGGTTTTATTTTAGGTGTTGTGAACGGTCTGTTTGTGACAAAAGGCAATATGGCACCGTTTATTGCTACATTGGCAACAATGACGATATTTAGAGGATTAACGCTTGTCGTGACGGATGGTAATCCAATTACAAATTTCGGGGATAATTATTTATTTCAATTGTTTGGAAAAGGGTATTTTTTCGGGGTACCTGTCCCTGCTGTAACGATGACTATCGTTTTCATCGTGTTATTTATTTTATTACATAAAACAATTTTCGGACGTCATACGTATGCGATTGGTGGTAATGAAATTGCTTCTAAAATTTCAGGTATTAAAGTCAATCGAGTGAAAATTTTAATTTATGGTATTTCAGGATTAATGTCTGCATTAGCAGGTGCGATTTTAACTTCACGTTTGAATTCAGCTCAACCAACTGCAGGTACTGCATACGAATTAGATGCGATTGCAGCAGTTGTGTTAGGGGGGACGTCTTTAACAGGTGGAAAAGGACGTATAGTCGGAACACTGATAGGTGTACTTATCATTGGCGTTTTAAATAATGGTTTGAATTTACTAGGTGTCTCTTCCTTCTATCAACAAGTTGTTAAAGGTGTCGTCATTTTAATTGCGGTATTAATCGATCGTAAAAAATAACAGAAAGTGGGCGTCAGAAATGAAAAAAATAGTCATATTTATCGTAGCTTGTATGATAGTATTGGCAGGATGTTCATTAGAATCTCCGGTAAAAAAAGATAATAGTGGCAAAACGTCGAAGAAAAAATCCGAAATTACAATTGGTGTGAGTATTTCAACATTAAACAATCCATTCTTTGTGACGATAAAAGACAATATTGAAAAAGAAGCCAAACAACAAGGAATGAACGTAAAAGTAGTAGATGCACGTGATGACTCTGCTAAACAAACGAACGATATCGAAGACCTTGTGCAACAACAGGTGGATTACTTAATCGTCAATCCTGCAGATTCAAGTGCCATTTCAAGTGCAGTGGAATCTGCTAATCATGAAGGCATACCTGTTATTACATTAGACCGTTCCGTAGATAAGGGCGATGTCGCGTCATTTATTGCCTCTGATAATGTCGAAGGAGGTAAAATGGGCGGTCAATACATCGTGGATAAAGTAGGTAAACATGCTAAAGTGGCAGAATTAGAAGGTGTACCTGGTGCCAGTGCGACACGTGAACGTGGTAAAGGATTCCATGACATAGCTGATAAAGAATTAAATATCGTGTCGAAACAAAGTGCGAAATTTGATCGAGCGGAAGGTTTGAACGTCACTCAAAATATGATTCAAGCACATCCTGATATTAAAGCGATTTTCGCACATAATGATGAAATGGCTTTAGGTGCTATTGAAGCGATTGGGGATAAGGATATAGTTGTTGTAGGATTTGATGGTAATGAAGATGCGATGAAAGCCATTCAAAACCATAAATTAGAAGCTACTGTTGCACAACAACCCCATCTCATGGGTAAAGAAGCTGTACAAACCATTCTTAAATTAATGGATGGCAAAAAAGTAGACAAAGAAATCAAAATACCTTTAAAGTTAAAAACACAAAAATAATCAATGCGTTATGAGGGGGAACATCAATCGTTTCAATTTATGATTGTCCCAAACGCTTCGCTTTTCTAGGCGTCTTACCTCAAAATGGATTTTAGGTTGCGGCATAATGCCTCAGAAGTCTCGGCTAAGGGATCAATCACAATTCATTACATGGTCCATCACTAAAAATTAAATTTATTTATATGGATAGATATTAGCCAATAAAGTTCATGTATTATTGAATTTTGTTGGCTTATTTTTAATTATCAGAGGTGTTATGTCCCATCTCAACGCATGCACACAACAAATCCCTGACGTGACCAGACGTCAGGGATATTATTGAGGGTTTTAAAATAGGTTGAACGTATCGGCTGTTACACCGTATGTAACATACCGCATTTTTAGGAGAACCATATGTGTGTATCGCTTTTTGTCGCAATAACCACCCTATTAGGTTGACCTTATACGGGTGAGGTGGATGTTATGTAGGGGACCCAACCTACCTCTAAGGTCTTCAGATTTGGACGACGAGCGTGTGTGAGTAATTTCTGAATTACGATGCATTTTTGGAGGATGTAATGCCAGAAAAAACACAGCTCATACTTTTGAAGGGAAATGTGTTCAAAATGTAAGGGTATCATCTTGAACACTTTTAAGATAACATAATTTTTCGAGCATGTAAAATAAAAAGTTAGGTTAACCTAAAAATAATCTTGAAACGTTGTTTTATATGGGTTTATGGCGGTGATTCTAGAGAAATTTGAACGTTTTGTGAAGAAGAAATTAAAGGTTAAAACGTTGGGTATTCGAAATAATTCATATATGGATAAAATAATTTTGTTTAGAGAAATGTAGTGGGGTTGGATTGTTATGTATAATAAAATTAACACATGTTAAAGGAGATGCATATGGAAACCATTTATCTTGCTGGGGGATGTTTGTGGGGCGTACAAGCATTTGTGAAAACATTGCCTGGCGTCATTAATACTGAAGCAGGACGTGCAAATGGTGCTACTGAGTCATTAGAAGGGCCTTATGATGGATATGTCGAGTGTGTGAAAACCGAATTTGACCCGAAGCGAACTTCAGTTGAAGCACTTATGACAGCGCTATTTGATGTGATTGATCCGTATGCGATCAATCGGCAAGGAGATGACGTAGGACCGAAATATCGTACAGGAGTTTATAGTACGTGTGAAACACATCTTCAAAAGGCACGTCAGTTCATTGCAGAACGAGCGGATGCGCCTAAAATTAAAGTCGAAGTATGTGCACTTTCGCGCTATGTACCAAGCGCACCTGAACATCAAGATCGTCTAGATCACTTTCCAAATGATTACTGTCACATTCCTAAACATTTATTCAAATCATAAAAAGTGTTGGCATAAAACACAGCTTAAAATATTTTATAGGGGTGATGCACAATGCAGTTGTTAGAAGCGTATATCTTTTTTATTGTCGCAGTAATTTTAAGTTCTATTGTGAGTGTAAAGATACCTAAAGTGCCCGTAGCTTTCATACAAATTCTTTTCGGTGCGTTTCTCTTTTTAGTGCCGATTACTATCCATTTTGAATTTAGTTCAGAGGTGTTTATGCTTGCAGTAATCGCGCCCTTATTATTCGTTGAAGGGTCGAATATTCATCGTGAAAAGTTACTGCAATATATTAAACCCATTACATTAATGGCGATGGCGCTTGTTTTCGTGACAGTCATTGGTGCCGGCTTTTTCTTACACTGGGTGTGGCCTGATTTACCAATGGCAGCAGCTTTCGCAATTGCTGCTATACTGTGCCCTACCGATGCCGTCGCAGTTAAAGCAATGACGAAAGGGAAGCTGCTTCCTAAAGGGGCCATGACAATTTTAGAAGGCGAATCGTTATTGAATGACGCAGCTGGGATTATTTCTTACAAAATCGCAATCACGGCACTCATCGTACATACATTTTCAGCAGTAGAAGCAATAGAAAAATTTGTGGTATCGACGCTATTAGGTTTAATTATAGGGTTAATCATCGGAATTCTCGTAGTACGGTTGCGTATTATTTTACAAACTAAAGGGCTGAAAGATAATAACACGCTGATTTATATACAATTATTAACCCCTTTTGTCGTGTATATTGTCGCTGAATTAGTGCACGCGTCAGGTATTATTGCAGTCGTGATTGCAGGACTTATTCATGGTTTTGAACGTGAACGTCTCGTACGTGCGCAACCAGAAATCCAAATGAGCTACGGCCAAATTTGGAGCACGGTAAGCTATGCCTTAAACGGATTTGTGTTTGTGATTTTAGGCTATATCGTTCCGAGCGTGATTGTCGAAATTATTCAAAATGAACCTGAGAAATTACTCTTTTTATTAGGCGTAACAGTTATGATTGCAATTGCAATATATGTCTGTCGTTTTCTATGGGTGTATGCGTTTTTTAATACATTTTACTATCCTCAAAATACGCGTTTTTCATTTGGAAATATGACACAACCCGAACCGATGAATCGTTTGCATTATGCGTTTATTATGACGATGTGTGGTATACATGGTACGATTTCAGTTTCTCTAGCGTTAACGTTACCTGTATATTTAAGCCAACAACAATTATTCGATTTTCGGAATGATCTTATTTTTATCGCCACGATGATGGTGTTAATGAGTTTAATTATTGCTCAAGTCGTTTTACCATTCATTACGCAATCAGCAGTAATCGAACCCAATCGTGGGCTCACGTATATTGATGCGAAAATTAAAATTTTAGCTGAAGTCATTCATCGGATGAAAATGACACCTGAGGCGTGTACATTAAAATCATTTGGACCCGTTGTTCAAGAATACTATAGTGAATACATGTTTTTACTTAGAAACCAAAGTCATCGTAAAGATGCACGTGAATTCCGTAGGTTAAGTGAAATAGCTAGAGAAGTAGAACAAGAGACGTTAAGTGCACTTGTAGATGAAGGGAAAATTGACAAACAAGGATTATCACAATATCGAATTATTGTCGATAATTCTCAACAATTTAAAGAAGCAGACTTTATTGATAAAGTTAAAATGACAATTAAAATGATGGTGTTACGTTATCGCGCGCGCACAGGAAAATTAAAGAAAAACATTGATATTCCAGCGCTTGATAAAACTTTAGATCAAGTATATCGTCGCGTATCAGAACGTTTATCAAAAGAACGTAATAGTCACAATATGCTTGAAATAGGAATGATTAATACTTCATATTTTACACGTATCCATCGTCAATCACGTTTAAAACCCAAAGAACGTCAAGCGAATGAGCAGATGCGTCGTATGAAATTATATGCAGTCTATACTCAAAGAGAAGTATTAGATGAAATGGTATTAAACGGCGAGATTACTGAACATGATATTGCGGTAAGACTACGTGAAGAAATTAGTTACAATGAGATTTTAGCGGATAAATAGATCTCAAATAATTGGAATGTGTCAATGTCAAAAGGACAATGTAAGCCTTCGATATTCATTTTACGGATGAATATCGAAGGCTTTTATCGATGTTTCGAAGTATTTAAACGATCAACTCTTATCTACATTGCATCATCATCCAAATTGAATGAAAGTAAAAAATTACATATTTTCAATTTATTCAAAATGGTGCATTTGAGGCCTATTTCATGTAAAATAGAAAAGTGAAAATAAGCGTTTTAATGCATATTTATACGTAAACGTTAGGAGTTACTTTGCGCGTGAATGATACTTATACACATAAAGAAATAAATATAAACGTGTGCAATGCTATAGTTTTGGAGTATTGTGCAAAAAAAATCCCCTTTAACTATTATTTTATGGCACAATTGATGAAAGGGATTTCAAATGTAAAGGGGAGTACATTATGACGACATATCAGAAGAAAGATATCGTTCGTGGTCGCTTGAAATTTATAATCATGTCTTTAATAGGTATATTTTTATTTTTATTACCGATCGGCGTCACAAATGATAAGGGAGAGTCTGAAACTACATTACCGATTGCTTGGCTAGCAAGCACAATGAAAACAATCATTGGTGATGCGATGCCTTTTATTATTTTAGGAATCATTACATTATCAGGAATATTAACGATTTTATGTAGTACTTTATACAAAAATAGGTTGAATCCAGAACGTCAAATGGCGAAAACATTTAGCGTAGGTCCTTTATGGGTGATTGTACGGTTATTAGCAGTTGTTTTCGCATGGCTCATTTATTTAAAAGTTGGCTCAGAAGTCATTTATTCTGCAGACACAGGTGATCTTGTTTTCAGTAGTTTACTGCCAACACTTGTAACGATTTTCTTCTTTGCAGGATTATTTTTACCGTTTTTAATGTCTTACGGCCTGCTAGAATTTTTTGGACCCATTTTTAGACCTATTATGCGTCCATTATTTAAGCTACCTGGACGCTCAACAGTTATTAACTTAGCGTCGTTTTTAGGCGATGGGACGATTGGTGTGATGATTGCCAGTGAGCAGTATAATCAAGGGTATTACACGCGTCGAGAAGCAACGACCATTGCGACGATGTTTAGTGTTGTATCGATCACATTTGTCATTGTCATTGCTGAAACGATTCATTTATCTGAGCACTTTTATTACTTTTATCTGACTGTCATTTTAGCGTGCTTGGCTTGTGCCATCATTTTACCGCGTCTCTGGCCTTTGAACCGTGTACCAGATACGTTTAAAAACAATTTGAAACATGAAACGTTAAGAGAAGACAATTTAGGCAATAAAAATCCGGTCGCTTATGGCTTTGAACAAGCAACAGTTCAAGGTATGAAAGCACCTGGAGTAAAACAATTTTTCAAAGATGGTACGAAAACAGTCGTTGATATGTGGCTTGCTGTCTTACCAGTTGTTATGACGATTGGGACTATCGCTACAATTTTAGCTACATATACGCCAATATTTCGCGTATTAGGATTGCCATTTTTACCGTTATTTGAGTTGTTGCAAGTGCCATCAGCAAAAGAAGCCTCTGAAACAGTACTCATTGGTTTTGCGGATATGTTTTTACCGTCATTACTCATTGAAGGTGTTAAAGATGACTTAACACGCTTTGTTGTGGGTGCATTAAGTGTTAGTCAGTTGATTTACTTATCAGAAGTCGGTGGCGTGATCTTAGGCTCAAAAATTCCAGTGAGCTTAACGAAACTGTTTGCGATTTTCTTAATGCGTACCGTCATTGCATTACCAATCATCGCACTCATGGGTCACTTATTATTTACATTTTAAATTTATCGAAAGGTATTGAAACGAATGGGTTTCAATGCCTTTTTTAACATTCTTTAGATGTGAAGTTTTGCGGATTCTAATGAGCAATAGATTGCATATCCATTAAAGATAGAAACCGCTTACAATAACAATATAGGAGGCATGGATGTGTTAAGTAATCGACAACAACAAATTTTGACATTGCTCCTTGAAGCATCTCAATTTATGACAATCCACACACTCGCAAAAACATTTCACCTTTCTGAGAGAACCATTCAATACGATATTGAGTATATCGAGTCAATGGCGGAAACAGGTGGCTATCATATTGTTAGGCATAAAACCATGGGCATTAAAGCAATGAAAGAAACTGATGCTTCTCATGAATGGATTCAAACAGATGGGCAGGGTCATCATTTTCACTTTTCAAAAGATGAACGGCAAACCTTGTTAAAGTTAATGCTTTTAGAACATGAAAGTCCTATGAGTACAAAGCAATTAGCGGAAGAATTAAATGTGAGCCGACGCACGATACTATCGGATATTAAAGCTGTTTCAAAATGGTACAGTCATCATTATCTCACACTGACGTATATCAACAACAAAGGATACGTTGTTGAAGGCAATGAAGCCCATTATCGTCAAGCGTATGCGCAATTGTTACATGCGTATTATGACAATATGAATGATGTGATGATTGCACAATTGAATGCGACATCAGATTTGAAACAAATTCGTGAAAGTGTCATCAAGGTGCTGAAACGTGAACACTATCCATTGGTTCAAACGGCGATTGAAGGTTTGATTTTACATCTTTTAATTGCGGTAAGGCGTATGAAACAAAATAACCCTTTACCTGAACCTACTACGACGTATGTAGTTAAGAAGGATGACGTTTCCTACGCAGTAGCATCAGCAATTAAATTAGAAATTGAATCACATTTTAACATAGTTTTTCCTGATTCTGAAAGAGATGTCATGGTGCTCCATTTATTGAGCTCTAAGCGTGCAACTTTAAGTTCAACACGTGTCAATGAAGCTTATATGCATCAGACGATTGAAAAGTTTGTCGAACATATTGGCGCTGAAATGGGAGTGGCATTTTTTACGGATGGCAAACTCATTCAAGGGCTCAGTATTCATTTGTCACCTGCTTTGTATCGACTGCAAAATCATATTTATCAAGCGAATCCGTTACATGACAATATTATTCATGAATATCAAGAATTGTATGAGGTGATTGTGAAAAATATCAATATTCTTGAAGAGGCCTATCAACTGCAATTTCATGCCCATGAAATCAGTTATATCACGTTACATTTTGCCTCTAGTTTTGAACGATTGATGACACAACGCCATCACAAATTGAAAGTTGTCGTCGTATGTGGATCGGGTGTCGGAACATCACAATTACTCAATGTGAAGTTATCTCATGTTTATCCGGAATTCGACATTATAGATGCGTATTCCATCTATGACATCAGTGAAGATGAGTTAAGTGATATGAATGTAGATTTAGTGATTTCAACAGTACCGACACCGTATCAAACGATTGAAACCGTCACTATTTCTCCATTATTAACACGTGGGGACCTCGATGCTTTGAATGCCATCGTCAATGAGAGACGAGCCGCAACATTGGTTCAACCTGAAGTGCGTGGATTATCTTTATCAGATGTTTTACATACACGGGTGTTTAAAATTAACCAATCTATGTCATGTCAACAAGCGATTACTGAAAGTGTGCGTCCATTAGAACGGGATGGTGTCGTTAGTCATGACTACAAACAGGAAATTATGAATAAACTGCAGACGTTAGGCCCTTACATGGTCATTAGTCCACATATCGCTTTAATACATGGAAGCACGTCACATGTACATGGGGTAGGCATGAGTTTGATTCATTTTGAAAAAGGCATTTCATTTAAACATCCCCACTATGACCCTATCTATGTGGTGATATGTTTAGCAACGGAAAACACGAAGTTGCACTTAAAAGCGCTAAAACAGCTCACGGAATTATTAACAGATAACGATGTGCGCCAACAATTGATTGACGGTAAGTTAACGGAATTTCAACAATATGTAACACAAATGGAGGGAGAAGCAACGTGGCTTTAGATGTCTTAACTGAAGACAAAATTACGATTAGAGAGAAAGTGAATGATTGGGAAGAAGCCATTCACATCGCAGCTGAACCATTGGTGGCTCAGAATTATATTGAGCCAGGATATGTGGAAGCCATGATTGATAGTGTCAAGACGTTAGGTCCATATATTGTGATTGCGCCTAACGTAGCGATTGCGCACGCACGGCCAGATAATCATGTGAACAAAGTCGGTATAAGTTTATTAAAACTTGGTGTCCCAATAAATTTTTCAGAAAAGGGGCATGAAGCGGCTTTAGTTTTTGTTTTCTGTTCCACTGATCATACATCACATTTAACAATTTTACAGCAATTGGCACAAGTGTTAGGGGACACGCAACATATCGAAGCGTTAATGCGTGCTCAGGATAAAGCATCAATGATTACCATTTTTAAAGGAGACGATTAATATGAAAATTTTAGTTGTATGTGGTCACGGGTTAGGAAGTAGTTTTATGGTAGAAATGAATGTTCAAGAGGTTTTAAAGACGTTAAACGTTGAATCAACCATTGATGTAGAACATAGCGATATTATGACAGCAAGTCCTGAAATGGCTGATTTATTTATATGTGGACGTGACTTGGAAGAAAATGCGGCGCGTTTAGGGGATGTTTTAATACTAGATAATATTTTAGACAAGCAAGAACTTGAAGATAAATTGACAGCAAAGTTAAAAGAAATGAATAAAATTTAATGTTTGGGGTGTTCATATGAAAAGCATTCTTGATTTCATCGTTGATATTTTAAGCCAGCCAGCGATATTAGTCGCACTGATTGCGTTTATAGGTTTAATGGTTCAAAAGAAACCAGCTTCGGTTGTAACGACTGGAACGATTAAAACGCTATTAGGTTTTTTAATTTTAAGTGCAGGTGCTGGTGTCGTAGTGCAATCACTTGAACCCTTTGGAAAAATTTTCCAACATGCGTTTGGTGTTCAAGGGGTAGTACCAAATAACGAAGCGATTATTTCAATCGCATTAGAAAAATATGGCACAACTGCCGCATTAATTATGGTGTTTGGCATGTTAGTGAACATATTCATCGCACGTTTTACGAATTTAAAATATATTTTCCTTACTGGGCATCACACATTTTATATGGCTGCCTTTTTAGCGATTATTTTAACGGTAGGTAAAGTCAATAACACACTAACAATTGTGATAGGTGCGGTGATTTTAGGTTTAATCATGTCTGTCTTTCCAGCGCTCGCTCAACCCACGATGCGTAAAATCACGGGAAATGATCAAGTAGCACTTGGACATTTTGGAACAGTGAGTTATTGGGCTGCAGGTGAAATTGGTAAGTTGTTTAAAGGGAAATCTAAATCAACGGAAGATATTCAGTTTCCAAAAGGCTTAAGTTTTTTACGCGAAAGTACAATTAGTATTTCGATTACGATGGTTCTGTTGTACCTCATTGCGTCTCTTTTTGCGGGTGTAGACTATGTCCATAAAACGATAAGCCATGACCAAAACTTTATTGTCTTTTCATTGATTCAAGGGGTCACATTTGCGGCAGGAGTCTTTATTATTTTAACAGGCGTTCGCCTTATTCTGGCAGAAATTGTACCTGCTTTCAAAGGGATTTCTGAAAAATTGGTTCCCAACTCTAAGCCAGCCTTAGACTGTCCGATTGTTTTCCCTTATGCGCAAAATGCAGTGTTAATTGGGTTTTTCGTTAGCTTTTTAACAGGCGTGTTCGGCATGTTTGTGATGTTTCTACTTGGTGGGGTTGTCATTCTTCCGGGCGTTGTGCCACACTTTTTCTTAGGTGCAGCTTCAGGCGTATTTGGGAATGCGCGTGGTGGTATTAAAGGTGCCGTTTTTGGCGCGATGATGAATGGTGTGTTGATTACATTCTTACCATTATTATTCTTGCCATTTTTAGGCGATTTAGGCTTAGCATCCACGACGTTCTCAGATACAGACTTCTTAGTGGTAGGAATTGTTTTTGGAAATATCGTTAAAACATTAGGTGTTGTGGGTGTGGGTATTGCGATCATCATCGTTGCAGCAGTCGCGATATTCTTGCAAAAAAGTAGTAATAAAGCACTTTAAACTATAAAATTTCTAAATTGATAGCTGCGTCGTTCTAACATCGTGGCGGACACGTATACACAGTAAAGCCTTCAATATGCATTATAAAATGTATGTTGAAGGCTATTATTAAGTCTATATAAAGATGTGTATGATAGCATGACGACGTGAGGTTTCTACAGTACTAACCCTACCATGGCAGCAGAAATGATAGAAGCTAGAGTGGCACCGAGTAATAATTTTAAAGCGAAGGCTGCCACTTTATTGCCTTGCTCACCACTGATGCCTTTGATAGCCCCTACAATGATACCTACAGTGCCAAAGTTGGCAAAGCTGACCAAGTACACTGAAATAATCCCTACCGTACGGTCACTTAAATCTTTCGCCATATCTTTAAAATCTAGCATCGCTACAAACTCATTTGTGATTAATTTTGTTGCCATAACGGACCCTGCTTGGACAGCTTCACTCCATGGGACACCTATAATGAAGGCGATAGGCGCAAAAATGTATCCTATCAGCTGTTTAAAGTTTAGCCCTACAGCGCTGAAAATGACATTAATCGCTTCCATTAATGAAATGAAGGCTAACAACATAATGGCAACTGTAATCGCAATTTTAAAACCATCTATCGCACTGTCGCCAATCATTTGGAAAAATGGTGTCCGTGATTGGCGCTTTGTAGGTGTTTCAGTAAGGTTTTCAATTTCCACATCTGCATCGTTCGCTTCATATGGATTAATGACACTCGCAATGATGAGTGCACTAAAAATGTTTAACATCACTGCGGTTACGACATACTTTGGTTCTATCATTTGCATATACGAGCCTAACATGGCCATGCTTACAGCACTCATTGCGGAAGTGGTAATTGTGTATAATTTGGCTTTGGAAAGTTTCGGTATAAGGTCTTTAATCGTTAAAAAGACCTCTGGTTGTCCCAACATACTTGTTGAGATGGCAAAATAACTTTCTAAGCGACCCATTCGCGTGATTTTATTAATGACCAAACCAACGTATTTAATAATAAATGGTAGGATTTTGAAGTAATTTAAAATACCTATTAATACAGATATAAAAACTAAAGGGAGTAAGACGTGCATAAAAAATGTAAAGCCGCCTTTATTTTCTAAATCACCAAATACAAAATCGATGCCTGCTTTACTGATGTTCATTAACCCTTCAAAAAATTTACCGAGTGCTGTTAAGATATTGAGACCGATAGACGTGTTCATCATAAACAAAATCAGTAAGACTTGAATGACAAGCATAATGAGCGTCTTTTTAAAATCAATATGTTTGCGATCAAAACTGACGATATAGGCGATAAATAATGCAAATACCACCCCTGTCATCGTAAATAGTATGGACATAAACATCACCTACAATTTAGAATATGATACTGCGATTTGGGCGCCAACGACTGCATTATTTTCGACAAGTTTAATATTTGTTGCAAGGGACTTACCATCCGTTTTTTCAACAATTTTACTTAATAAAAACGGTGTAGAATCTTTACCGTGAATGCCTTTTTGTTCGGCCTCTTTCACAGCGTCATTAATAATTGTATCGATATACGCTTTGTCTAATTGATCAGCTTCAGGAACAGGATTTGCGATTACCATGCCACCTTCAAGTTGGAGATCATGTTTCACTTTACAAATCGAAGCGATGTCATCGACATGATTTGCCGTTGAATTTAATTTGACACCGCTTTTGCGTGTGAAAAAGGCTGGAAGTTCTTCAGTTTGATAGCCAATCACAGGAACACCTTTTGTTTCAAGATACTCCATCGTTTTGGGCAAATCTAAAATCGATTTGGCTCCAGCACAAATAACAGTGACATCTGTTTTTGAAAGTTCATCTAAATCAGCAGAAATATCCATCGTTTCTTCAGAACCACGGTGTACGCCTCCAATGCCACCTGTCACAAAAAACTTAATATCTGCGAGCGCTGCACATATCATTGTAGAAGCCACTGTTGTCGCACCGATTCTTTTTTGTGCAATAACTTCTGCTAAATCACGACGCGATACTTTTGCGACATTATCACTTTTCGCGAGTAATTCTAACTCATTGTCCTCTAAACCGATTTTGATCTTGCCATCTATTAATGCGATTGTTGCAGGTACAGCCCCATGGTCACGAATGATTTGTTCTACATTCTTCGCCATTTGTACATTTTGTGGGTAAGGCATCCCATGAGAGATAATCGTCGACTCTAGGGCTACGATAGGTTGGTGATTTGATTTGGCATTTTCAACTTCTTGAGACAATTCAATGTATTGTTTCATTTTGATATTCCTCCATATCTCGTAATAACTGTTTTTTATCTAAATTTTGTCGTACAGTGTATTTTGTTTCGATGGTTTTACGGGCATTTACTAAGCCAGCAATTAACGTGTCTTCAATATCGAATCCTTTTAACCAACTAAAAATGACCGCACTCGTAAACGCATCTCCAGCACCCGTCACGTCTTCAACTTGTTTTGAAGGTACAATGTCTTTAATGATGCTTTCTGTTGGACTGCTATAGATGAGCGCTTTTGTACCATTCGTAATAATCACGTGACTAATGCCGAGATCATTTAATTGTTTGGCAGCGCGTTTTAAATCTTCAGTATCATTAATGGTCATCTTTAAAAATGTTTCCGTTTCATCACGATTAATAATAAGCCAGTCAATCGCATGTAAAGAATCGGGCATGTTTATCATTTTCGGTGACGACACTGGTATGACGACGAGTTTGATGTGATGTTTTTCACTGTAGGCACATAAGAAATCAAGTGAATCTTTGGGCAGATTAAGATCGACAATGATACATTTAGCTTTCCGCAGTAAGTGTGTACGCTTAATTAAAAACTCAGGCGTGATTTCTTTATACACTTCCATATCTGCAAGTCCATACTCCATATTGCCATCCTTATCGATTAGTGCCGTATACGATCCTGTATTTGCGTTTTCAACTTGTTGAACGTGGTCAAGACTCATAAAGGGGCTAGATAAATGTTTGATCATGTCCCATTCACTGTCGTTGCCACTGGCCGAAAGAATTGCGACGTTGTCTCCTAAACGCCCCAGGTTTTCAGCAATGTTTCGGGCGACACCTCCAACGGAACGTGTCGATGTGACCGGATTTGAAGTTCCTTGTTGTAGTGCTTGATTGACATAAAACTTACGGTCAAGATTTGTCGCACCTATACAGACGATAGGAAAATCATCATTGAGCACATACGCTTTACCAAGTACATATTCTTTTCGTATAAGGCCAGAGATAATGTTGGCAACGGCAGGGCGAGAGAGACCAACAGCTTTGGCTAACTCCTGTTGAGAGATGAACGGATTGTCTTGAATACGTTCAAGAATCAATTTTTCATTTTTGTTCAACATGGCACCTCCTAATAAACAAAAGTTTGAAAATTAAACTTTTGTTTAGATTAACAAATAGGCACAGAAATGTAAACGCTTTCACAAAGCTGTTCATAAAGTTTACAAATTTCTTTTTTTGTTACAGGCGTCAAATTTACATTTTATCAAAAGCGAATGATGCAGATGCACAGTTTTTATCAGAGTTATCTGAATTTTTTGTTGACTTCGATAAATGAGTATAATACACTAGTTTTAATTTCATAACACTTATCCAGAATGGTGGAGGGACAGGCCCTACGAAGCCAGGCAACCTTTTAAGTTAGGTGCTAATTCCTGCAGGTGTGAAACCTGAGAGATGAGTCTGATTACGTCACGTCTATCTTTCAAGGTAGGCTTTTTTAATTTTTAGGGGGAATAAAGATGACACACGATTACCGATTTGAGACGCGACAATTGCACGCAGGACAAGAAGTGGATGCAGCAACGAATGCACGCGCAGTGCCGATTTATCAAACGACCTCATTTAATTTTAATGACACGGATCACGCGGCCAATTTATTTGGATTGGAAGAGTTGGGGAATATTTATACCCGGCTCATGAATCCTACTACTGCTGTATTTGAAACACGAGTGGCTGAGCTTGAAGGTGGGATTGCAAGTGTGGCGGTTGCTTCGGGAATGGCAGCAATCACGTATGCGATTCAATCTGTCGCACATGCAGGTGACCATATTATCGCGTGTGAAACGTTATACGGAGGCACGCACACTTTATTGACGCATACGTTACCTAAATTTGGGATAGAGGTAACACTTGTCGATACGAAAGACCCACAAAATGTAACTGCGGCCATTAAAGCGAATACAAAGGCACTATTTGTTGAAACCATTGGCAACCCTGAAGGCAACATAGAAGATTTTGAAAAACTAAGTGCAATCACTAAAGCACATGGTATTCCTCTAATCGTGGATAATACGTTTGCATCACCGTATCTCTTTAGACCGATTGAATACGGCGCAAATATCGTTGTTCATTCTGCGACCAAATTTATCGGGGGCCATGGGACATCAATGGGTGGCGTCATTGTAGATGGTGGAAACTTCGACTGGAATAATGGTAAGTTTCCTGGATTGAGTGAACCTGATCCATCGTATCATGGCATCATCTTTAGCGAAAAGTTTGGTGACGCTGCAGTGGCCTTTAAAATTCGCACGACATTATTACGTGATACAGGTGCCGCATTGTCACCCTTTAACGCATTTCAATTAACACAAGGGTTAGAAACATTGTCGTTGCGTATGGAACGTCATGTTGAAAATGCGGAAAAAGTTGCGCATTATTTGTCGAAACATGCTAAAGTGGCGTGGGTAAAATATGCGGGACTTGAAACGAGTCCATATTACGACCTTAAAACAAAGTATTTGCCTCATGGTGCTGGAGCTGTATTTACATTTGGTGTCAAAGGTGGATATGAGGCAGGAAAACAATTTATAGAAGCGTTAGAGTTATTTTCGTTACTTGCCAATGTAGGAGATGCCAAATCATTAGTCATCCATCCAGCTTCCACGACCCATCAACAATTAACCGTTGAAGAACAAGCGGCAGCAGGGATTGCGCCAGAGACGATTCGTTTATCTATTGGCCTTGAACATATTGATGATATTTTAAACGATTTGGCAAAAGGTTTTGCTGCGATTAAATAAATGGGGGATCTGTGTGACATCGATACAAAAACAAACATTAGAAACGTTGAAAGCCAAAAAAGAAGAATGGCAAGCATATGTGCCAATTAATAAAGCGGCGCACATGATGAAAGAAGCGAAGATTAAAGAATATGAAGCAGCCATTCAACTAAAGTTGAAAACAGAGGAATCTTATTAAAAGTGGGGTGTGCACCCAATTTTAATAAGGGTACAGACAAAGTATAAACAAATCATTCGTCATCAACCCAAAACTTCATTATAATGAACACAAATCTTTGAAAAAGTGGTGAATGCGACATGAAAAAAATTATGATTGTCAATACGAGCCATACACAATTTGACGGCACAGATAAACCCACTGGCTTATGGTTAAGTGAATTAGTCCATTTCTATGATGTCTTTCATGGTAATGAAGATTATCAAATCGATTTATACAACATTAAAGGTGGCGAAACACCTTTAGATCCTGTCAGTTTAACACCAGGTATATTAGACAAGCTGACAAAAAGTTATTATGAAAATGAATTGTTTATGGATCAATTAAAGTTAACGCCAAGTATTGATACTGCAGATCCATCCGCATATGACGTCATTTATTTTACGGGCGGGCATGGTGTGATGTATGATTTCCCAGGAAATGCGCATGTACAACAAGCGATTAACACGATTTATGATAAGGGAGGCATCGTGGCATCTGTATGTCATGGGGCAGCGGCCTTACTCGAAGTGAAGAGACCGAATCATTATTTCCTTATCGACGGGAAAAAATTAACAGGATTTTCAAACGCTGAAGAAGTATTAGCGAACCGCAAAAAAATAGTACCTTTTGAACTCGAATCAGAATTGAAACTTAAAGGTGCGCAATATACGAAATCTAAAGTGCCTATGAAAGGTTTTATCCAAGTAGATGGCAACCTGATTACAGGTCAAAATCCAGCGTCGGCGAAGAAAGTAGCTGAAGCGGTTAAAGATGCATTAGCGTCGAAATAATGGTTTGCCTCCTTGTATGAATTAAGGGATTTGAAAGCAACGTCATAGTTTATTTATGATGTTGCTTTTTATATTGCGGTAAATCAAAAAAGGGTTTCGAATGGCATTCGACTGAGGTAATATGGGGAAATAAAGTATCTAATTCTATAATATTTTGTTTAATCTTAACGCTATATTTTTGAGGGGTGACATTTATGGAGCGGGTCCATTATCATGGGATAACCTTTGTGTTATTTATTACAGGGCTCTTAGTCATGTTTAGTTTATACAGCACGATAACGATAGGTTCATCAATTGCGCAAGACTTTTCCGTACCAGTCACAAATACACCATTGGCCAGCATGGCATTTTCGTTCACATTTGCGCTAGGATGTTTAATATATGGGATACTTTCGGATAAATTTGGGCGCAAACAAATCATGTTATATGGTTTAATTGCACATACTATTTTTACGTTGCTATCCGTTTTTTCTACGTCCTTTATGATGCTTGTGGTATTCAGAGGCGCTCAAGGTTTAGCCGCAGCCGCCTATGCGCCGATCATCATTGCTTACATTTCAGACTTATTTCCTGAAAACAAACGCGTGACAGCGACAAGTTTTATGACAATGGGCTTTTTGTTTGCGGGCATTTTCGGACAAGTGATTAGTGAAATGATTGCGAACGCCTATGATTGGCGTATGGTCTTCCTTATATTAGGGAATTGCTATGCTGTACTAGCTGTTGTAAATCTTTGGTTATTACCTCAAGCCCCATTACAGGAAACAGCACTTCATTTTAAAGATTTTGGACGAGATATTGCGTCCATATTTCAAAATCCAATATTGATGCTTTGCTATTTAATTGGCTTTGTGTTGTTAATGACCTTTATTAACGTATATGTGGTTTTAGGAGAGAGTGTCCTCGTTCAACATGGCCAACATATTCAAACCGTTGCCGCGGTGAGTAAGTTTTTTGGTGTGGGTGGGATTATCATTTCCTTGATGGCAGGCCGTTTATCCAATCACTATTCGGTCACAAAAGTACTTGTTGGGGCATTAACGGTGACTGTACTTTCAATCATACTTATGGCACTGAATACAAGTATTATAGGTTATATTATATTAAGTGTGATTTTTGGCGGGGGCATTGGCTTTGCGTTACCGACACTTATTTCTAAAGTCGTATTATCCGTCAAACATCATAAAGGTTTTTATATCACGCTAAATACATTTGTCATCTTTTTTGGTACAGCAGTTGCCCCTTTAACGTTAGGTTTAGCGCAACGTACACCAGCGTGGTCGATGCAATTTTTATATTTAGCAGCTATGATGGCTCTCGGATTAGTTGCTGCTGTGATGATTTTATTACGAGAACGCCAAAAGGATTCGCATGCGTCTTGACGCAATGCGAATCCTTCTTTTATTTGGCTAAATGCTGTTTGAGAAAGTGAACTAAACGCTCGTAATTGACTTTTGATTCATAGAGCGACATATCAAATTGATATTCATGATACAATGGGCTATCGTAAAATGTGCCTTCTACAGGGATATCGTGATGTTCCAACGTCGCGACAAATTGACGTGCTTGATCCTCAAAAGAGCGATGTTTCGCATCCGTAATATAGCTTGGTGGAAAATGGTGATCCATGTTTAGCGTCACACTTGCTTCCATCGTTTTAGGACTTACGCGCCAATGTTTATCATCAAAATATGCCCATGCCAATCGACTGAAAAGTTTGTTTGCCATCATGTCATCAGTTTTATCCATGCGTTGTGTATTTAAAAGTGAGGAATAAAAGATGGCGGTTTTGATCGTTTCAGGTGGTACAGTTTGTTTAAATGCAGTTGTATCACGATAGGCATCGTTAACTTGAATATTGATAAACTGACCGATAATTTGACCTCCCGCAGAGTCACCGCCAAAAGCAACATGTGATAAGTCCGCTTTATACGCTTGAGCGTTTTTTTGAACAGCGACATAGGCTTTTTCTAAACTATAAATTGGCTCTGGATAGCGTGCTTCAGGAACTAGGGCATAATTAAGGTTGACGACAGTATATCCTTCACTTGCAAGCAGTTGTAAGTATGGTGTGACATCTGACTTATCACCACTCATATAGCCACCGCCATGCACCCAAAATAGTGTCGGGTACGTTTCTTGATCTCCGTTTGGCATATAAATATCCATAAGGCCCGTTTTCTCAGTTGAATCATAAACCACATCGTAAAGAGACGTAACGCGAGATGCGATTTGTTTGAAACGTGCATCTTGACGCACAGTATCTTTAATATAAGCCTTTTTAGAAGGCTGATTAAATAAAATTTTAGATAATATTACACCTGGCATGGGTGTAAGCTGATTCAACGTGTAAAGCGATGCAGTTAATGCTGTCGTCGTGCCTAAAGCGACTTTACCCAAAGATTGAAGATGTTTCATCATGATGCCTCCTTGTTTAAAAATTAAACTTATTATTATCTTATAATAATGTGAACGTACATAATCTATCGTTATTTTACTATGATACGTACCGTTTAAAAAGCAAAGTGAATATAAAAAGTATTGCAAGCTTGTCGGAGGTAGGGTATAATTTTAAATCGTAATAATTACTATTTGAGTAGAAGGAGATTGTGCGAAAATGAAGAAACGTATTTTTGCTTTTTTAACTATCGCAGTCGTGAGTATTTTACTTGTCGCATGCGGACAATCTGATTCTGGAAAAAAATCATCTTCAAATGACAAACTCCAAGTGAAAACAACTGTGTTTCCAGTAGAATCATTCGTTAAACAAATTGGTGGCGATCATGTTGACGTCGAATCCATTTATCCAAAAGGGACAGACTTACATAGTTATGAACCGTCACAAAAAGATATTTTAGATGCAAGTAAAGCGGATTTATTTATTTATACAGGGGATAATTTAGATCCTGTTGCGAAAAAAGTCGCAGGTGCGATTAAAGATGATCAAAAGAAATTGTCATTAGAGAAACATTTAAGTAAACAAGACTTATTAAAAGATGCGCACCATCATGAGGGCGAAGATCATGACCATGAGCATGGAGATAAAGCACATGACCATGATGCAGACCATAAAGAACACGACCATGATCATGATGGCGAGCACAAAGAAGATGAGCACGATCATGAAGGTCATGATCACGAAGGGCACCATCACGGTATGTATGACCCACACATTTGGTTAGATCCAAAAATGAATGAAACAATGGTAAAAGCTATCCGTGATGAATTAAGTAAAAAAGACCCTGATCATAAAGCAGAATATAAGAAAAATGCAGATAAGTTATTAAAAGAACTTGATGACATTGATAAAGACATGCAAAAAGCAACTAAAGATCACCAAGGTGAAACCGTGTATGTATCTCATGAATCATTAGGTTATCTTGCGAACCACTACGGTTTCAAACAACAAGGTGTTCAAAATATGAATGCTGAAGACCCATCACAAAAAGCACTCACAGACATTGTAAAAGCAATCAAATCTTCTAAAACAAAATATATTTTATATGAAGAAAACGTATCGAACAAAGTCACAGATACCATTCGTCAAGAAACAGATGCAGAACCATTGAAATTCAACAATATGGAATCTGTTTCAAAATCTCAAAGTGACGATGCAACATATCAATCTTTAATGAAAGAAAACATTAAAAACATTGAAAAAGCATTGAATAAATAAAAAAGGCGCCACATCCAGCAAAATGAGGATGTGGCGTTTAATGTTATTGTACTTTGTTTACAGAAGCGTCATAGATAGAATCGATGGTTTCACCTAGGAGTTTATCAAACGCTTCATCTGATTGACTGACACGTAAATCATTGATTAACGCACGAGAAAAACTTGCGATGAGCCCATCATTCGTTTTTAATACTTCATTCGCATGTTCGCGGCTATACCCACCGGATAAAGCAACCACACGCACGACATTTGGATGGTTAATTAACGTTTCGTATTGATTTTTATGCGTTGGAATCGTTAATTTAAGCATCACCAATTCATCTTCTTTTAATTGATCTAAATGAGATTGAATGACTTCTGTTAAATAAGCCTCGATACCTGCTTTATCTTCAGCATCAATGTTCACTTCCGGCTCAATAATTGGTACTAAACCTTTAGCAATAATTTGTTTCGCTACCTCAAATTGTTGTGCGATGACTTGGTCAATACCTTCTTTATTGAATTCAAGAATATTTGAACGCATTTTAGTCCCAAAAATTTTATGTTCTGTAGCTCGATTTAATAAGTCATCAAGTTCAGGTATTGGTTTCATGAGCTGAACACCGTCTTTTTCTTCGGCAAGCCCTTTATCTATTTTTAAAAATGGGACAATCCCTTTATTCGCTAAATAATCACCTGTATGTTGGCCTTCGACTTCACGATCCATTGTTTGTTCGAAAAGAATCGCACCAATGATTTTATCAGAAGTAAAAGATGGTGATGTGACAATACGTGTACGCATATCGTGAACAAGGTTGAACATTTCATCATCATTATGATATTGATCTTCATTCACACCATAACCACGTAACGCTTTAGGAGTACTACCGCCACTTTGGTCTAAAGCCGCAATAAAACCTTTACCATTTTTAATTTTATCTAGTTGTTGTTGATTCATAATTTCACTCCTTTAAAAAATATCGTACATCTACAGTATGCATAAAATGTCATAGACGTTCAAATAATAAAAGTCAAACATCAAATTTAACATGAATAATAATGTATAAAGAAAGCGTTTAATCTGTTGATATGATTAAGTGCGAAATATCATAAAAAAGATAGATTTTAAAGTATAGAAAACTGTATAATAAATTTAAAACATTGTGTGTAAATAGTGAGAGGACTCTAAACAGTGAGCAAATTTTATATCAGCATATGTCTATGCATATTAACTTTAATGGCAAGCGGTTGTAGTATATCGACAAGAGAGAAAATAGAATCAGGGTTAAAAGAACCTTTATCCGTATATCCAACAAAGAATTTGGAAGATTTTTATGATAAAGAGGGTTTTAGAGACAGTAACTTTAGTAAAGATGATAAAGGTGTGTGGTCAGTGATATCAGCGATATCTAAGAGGAATGAAGAAGGAAAAATGACGATGGAAGGCGTAATGTTATATATCGACAGAAATACCAAAAAAAGCGAAGGCTATTACTTTGTTGATAATGAAAGTAAAGTTGAACACAGAAATGGTGAAAAAAAGTATCCACTTATAATGAAAGATAATCAATTAATACTCAAAGACAAAAATGTAGACGAAGACATTAAAAGAAAAGTAAAGGACTTTAAGTTTTTTGTCCAATTTGGAAATTTGAAGGATTTAGATCAATATAAAGAAAAAGATGCGAGTTATAATTCCTTAGCCTCTAACTATTTAATTAGTTATCATTTAAATCAAAATGACGCTAATTTGAAGGGAATACAGAGACTTTATGGTATTGAAGCAGGAGAAAATCCAGTACTTAAAATTTATGGAGATGGCGATTTCAAAAGTGATGTAATTGATACAAACACGGTCAATTACAAATTAAAGGGTGATGTAGGAAGATTCTATAACTCGTCAGTAAGTTACCAACCTAAAAGGGGTATGGCGTATGAATAATCTAGCTCCGGTAAATAGCTTTTCTGAACTAGTGTACGAGTGAGGTGCATCATGAAAATAGCGAGAAGTATTGTATTAATCATAGGATTGATGATGTCGATTGGGATATTAAGCAGTTGTGATATTACGACAAGACAAAAGATAGAATCAGGGTTAAAAGAACCTTTATCCGTATATCCAACAAAGAATTTGGAAGATTTCTATGACAAAGAAGGATACAGAGACAGTAATTTTAGTAAAGATGATAAAGGGATATGGATGTTGATATCAGTTTTATCTAAAAGAAACGAGGAGGGAAAAATAAAAAGGGAAGGCGTAAAATTATATATCGATAGAAATACCAGAACAAGTGAAGGCTATTACTATGTTGATATTTCTAGTAAAGATGGAGGTAAAAACTATAGAAAAGAGTATCCTCTTAAAATGAAAGATAATCAATTGATACTCAAAGATAAAAATGTAGACGAAGACATTCAAAGAAAAGTAAAGGACTTTAAGTTTTTTGTCCAATTTGGTAATTTGAGTGGTTTAGATCGATATAAAGAAAAAGATGCGAGTTATAATTCCTCAGCCCCTAACTATTTAATTAGTTATGATTTAAATCAAAATGACGATAATTTGCAAGAAATACAGAAATTATACAGTATCGAAGCAGGAGAAAATCCAGAACTTAATATTTATGGAGATGGCGATTTCAAAAGTGATGAAATTGATACAAATACGATTACTTACCAATTAAATGGTAAGGTAGGGAGATTCTATAATTCGATAGTGAGTTATAAACCTAAAAGAGGGTTAATTCATGAATGATTGATCTTCTATTTATGTGAATTTCGATAAAATATGAGCGAGGTAAACCATGAAATTAGCGAGAAAAATTATATTCATCACGGTATTAATGACATCGATTGGGTTATTAACTAGTTGTGGCATGTCAACAAGAGAAAAAATAGAGTCGGGATTAGAAGAACCGTTATCAGTGTATCCAACAAAGAATTTGGAAGACTTTTATGATAAAGAAGGTTACAGAGATAGTAACTTCAGTAAAGATGATAAAGGTGTGTGGTCAATATTTACGTCGATAGAAAGACAAAATGATGAAGGGAAATTAAGAAGTGAAGGAGTTATTTTATTTATTGATAGAAATACCAGAACAAGTGATGGCTATTATTATGTAGAAAATGAGAGTAAAGATAAACGTAAAAATTTCAAAAAGAAATATTTTATAACTATGAAATATAACGAATTAATACTTAAAGATAAAAATGTAAATGAAGATATCAAGAAAAAGGTAAATAAATTTAAATTTTTTGTTCAGTTCGGAAACTTAAATAATTTAAATCGTAATGAAACTAGGAATGAAACATATAATTCTCAAGCACCTAATTACTCAATAAGTTATCATTTAAATCCAAGTGATGATAATTTAAAACAGATTCAAAAATATTTTGGTGTGAAAATTGGCAAGAAGCCTAGAGTTGAAATTTATGGTGACGGTAATTTTAAAAGTGATACTTTTAATTCAAATACTATAGAATATGCATTTGATGACGATGCTGAAGGATACTTAAGTTCTTCAGTTGCTTATAGGGCTAAAAGGAGTCTAAATTATGAATAACATAACACCTATTAATATATACACGGAAAAGAACAGTGCTATTTCTTATAAATCATATGAAGTTGAGACGAGTATGCTTAATAACGTCTCTAAAAAGGATATTAAACGTCGGTTGAATAATGATGCTAAAAAACTATATTTTCCACCCAACCTCCAATATTATGATTCTTTCCTTGATAAGAAAACGGGGATGAGTGGCGTTGCATTTAAAGACACTAATACTAATAAGGTGACGATTGGCTTTGCCGGGACGAATGTAGGGTCAGGTAATCCAAGCGATATGCTAAAGGATGTTGGTGCAGATTTTAACATTGGTTTAAGCTTGGTTGATGCAAATGACCCATATTTCAATGAAACGAATAAGTTCATTAATAAAATCAAAAAGAAGCATGAGATTGAAGCTTTTACCGGCCACTCAAAAGGTGACCGAGATGCAATGGTATGAGATATTAATTATAATTACATAATGTCAAATAGGTCACTAAAGGATTCTTTTAATGTATAGGAAGAATACGTATATCTAAAATTTTAATAATTTTTACTAATCATATGAACTTCATTTATTTAATTGCAAAATGTATATATGTTAATGACAGAATATTGTATAATTTATTTAAAACACTATTAGAAAGTGGTGGCGTCATGAAATTCACTAAACATTTACTAATCATATTAGGGGTGATGGTATCCATGAGTTTGTTAAGTAGTTGTGGGATGTCAACGAGAGAGAAAATAGAATCGGGTTTAAAAGAACCATTATCTGTATATCCGACAAAAAACTTGGAAGACTTTTATGATAAAGAAGGATACAGAGACAGTAACTTTAGTAAAGATGATAAAGGTATTTGGTCAATACTAACTGTATTGGCAAAAATGAATGAAGAGGGAGATTTATATAGAGAAGGCGTAATGTTATATATCGACAGAAATACCAAAAAAAGTGAAGGGTATTATTTTGTCGGTAACGAAAGTGAAGCTGAACATAACAACTACAGAAAAGAGTACCCTCTTATAATGAAAGATAATCAATTAATACTTAAAGACAATAATGTAGACGAAGATATCAAACGAAAGGTAAAGAACTTTAAGTTTTTTGTCCAATTTGGTAATTTGAGTGATTTAGATAAATATAAGGAAAAAAATGCGAGTTATAATTCCATGGTTCCTAACTATTCAATTCGTTATCATTTAAATCAAAATAACGATAATTTGAAGGAAATACAGAATCTTTATGAAATTAAAGCAGGAGAAAGCCCAGAACTTAATATTTATGGAGATGGAGATTTTAAAAGTGATGCAATAGATTCAAACACGATTAATTATAAATTAAAAGGAAAGACATGGAAATACTTTAGTTCAGTGGTAAGTTACTTACCGAAAAGAGGTAAAATTAATGAATCAAATAACGCCTATTAATGCCTATACTGAGAAAAATAGCGCAATATCATATCAATCTTATGAAATTGAAACGAAAAGGTTAAACGGTGAATCTTCCTTTGCGGATTTAAAATATTCAGTTACATTAGCAAAGGAAAAAAAACTTTCCCACCCAATCTTGAATATATTGATTCTTTTCTTGATAAGAAAACGGGGATGAGTGGCGTTGCATTTAAAGACACCCATACGAATAAAGTGACGATTGGCTTTGCAGGGACGAATGTGGGGTCAGGGAATGCAATCGACATGATAAAAGATACAGGTGCAGATTTTAACATTGGTTTAAGCTTGGTTGATGCAAATGACCCATATTTCAATGAGACGAATAAGTTCATTAATAAAATCAAAAAGAAGCATGAGATTGAAGCTTTTACCGGCCACTCAAAAGGTGGCCGAGATGCAATGATTTTAGGGATTGAACATAATGTTGATGATATTGTTATATTTAATTCTGCTTCGTTAGATGTGAAAGGATTATCACATCATAATGCTACTAGTCGAGATTGGATGCTTAAACCATCGAGTAATCCGTTAGAGTTAAGCAAAAAAAACTCTATAGATTTTTTACTATTACATGCTAAGGCTCAAAAGTATAAAGGAAATATTATCCATTTTAGGAATAATAATGACTTGGTTTCGGTTGGTTTAAGCTTGATGGGCGGTAGTTATTATGGAAAGGATTTCGTATTTAAAGGCGGTGGACACGGACTTAGTTCTATGATGACTTATGACCGCCAATTAGAAATTAAAAAAATTCTAAATAAACGTCCTTATGCTACATCTGTGAAAGAAACGCATCAACATGTCCAACGTGATGTGAAGAAACGTCTTTCTTCAGTAGACGATTTACGTGCTAATTTAGTTTCAGCTAATGGTGGTAGTCTCTCTTCAAACCAGAAAAAGTTACTTGAATCTCAAACGGCGCTCACTCTAATACAAGGTTTAAATCAATTATTAGATGCAGAAATAGACTTGATGTTAAAAGAGTATGATAATGCGATTGGCGATTTAAATATATTATGGAGTGATACGAGAGTTCAAGCAGATGATTTATCTCAAGGTAAACTATCAGAAGGTGAAATTTTATCAGCACTGAGCGATGGCAATGCAACGGAACAATCTATAGTAAGACATAATGAAGAAATTATAAATGCTAAGAAAGACAAGTTAAAAGATGTTGGAAAGAAATATGATGAATTGATTAATAAAATTCAAAAGGCTATTGATGAAATTTTACAAAATGATCAAGTATTAGCGCAACAAATAAGGATGTTTTCAACATGAATGAACTACAAAAAGAGATTGAAAAAATAGAAGATGAACAGCGTGACGCTTTAAGAGAGTTCGATAAACAATTTGATGAGATACAAAACTATAAACATCAACTACATAAAGATAATGAAAAGAAATATGCTATTTTTCATGAACTTCAACAAAGAGATGCTAATCTTCATCATTATCAACACGCTTTTGAACGTGTTGTGGATGAAGCAACATGTGAATTTGAACAAAAGCTAAAGGATATTGAACGTCAATTATTCATCGAAAGAGATGCTTTGATACAATCGTATCAACGAGAAATAAGACAACTAGAACTGAGGGAGTAATAAATTGGGAGAAATTAAAAATCAATTGGAAGAAATACGTAATACAATAGAAATAGCATTGTTTCCAGAACAAATTTGGATATTTAAACAAATTATAGCTTTTGTAACTGCACCGAATGCATTGGACCATAAAGATAAGCGAATGGACAAGCTGAATAAAGAAGAAGATGGTTTTCTTGATAAAATTAGTTCGAGTCAGATGCAATTTCTTAATGACTTTGAAGCCTATGCCAAAGGTGATTGGGTAGATGCAGCAAAAAGAGAAATGGAAACTATTAAAAAAGATCTTGAGACAATTAAATAACTTAGACTTTCTATGAGAAAAAGGATACACCCTATAAAGTTGGACGGATAACTCTAACTTTATGGGGTGCTTTTTTATGTGTGCACACTTTTTAAATGTTTGTAATGTATCGCATGGAGTGTGAAGATAAGGATTAAAGTAATGATAAGTACAATGATATAAGGTATAGCGTTGTGATCGCCCATAAGTCCAACGAGTGGTGTGGTGGCTGCGCCTACAAAATATTGAAGTAAGCCAATCAGGCTAGATGCACTGCCCACGGCTTTTTTCTGTCCATTCATGGCGATGGAAAATCCTAATGTAGCCACACCGGACACTGAGGCTACGATTAAGAAAAATCCAGGGATGAGTATGGATAATGTCCAATGATTGATCAGTGCGCTGATGACAATGATGGCCCCTAAAAGTTGAATGATGCTAAAGCCTCTAAATAACACCAATGGATTGATTTGATCAACCAAACGTGCGGTAAGTTGTGCGGTACCTATGAGGCCAAGTCCTGTGATCGCAAATATATAACTGTATGTTTGGGGACTCAAGCCGTATATATTCTGCAAGATAAATGGTGATGCGGCCATATAGCTAAAAAATAACGCAAACGTTAAACTTTGTATAAGTATTGGCAGTATAAATGTTTTGCGATGTAGTAACTGTTTAAAGTCCTCGAGTACGGGTTTGAATCCTGTAGAACTTCTATGTTGAAGGACTAAACTTTCATCGACTTTAAAGTAGACGCCAATAAGCATGAGTATACTGAGGACACTTAAACTATAAAAGATGACATGATAACTGACATGGCTTGTAAGTATGCCTCCAATCATTGGCGCAAATACGGGTGCAGCACCATTGACAAGCATCAGCATGGCGAGAAATTTCGTTAAGTCATTACCTTTATAGCGGTCACTCGCGATGGCGCGTGATAGCACGATTCCCGCACCGCCGGCGATACCTTGGAAGAAGCGGGCGATGATGAGGACGTCAACATGTGTTGCGAGTGCGCAAATCAATGAAAAGGCGATGTACATCATTAAACTAAAAATGAGTGGGCGTTTACGTCCAGTTTGGTCTGAAAGGACACCGAAGATGATGTTACCTAAGGCAAGTCCGAACATAAAGAATGTAAGTGTGAGTTGCGTCTGAGTGGTTGATGTGTGTAATGTTGAGGCTACTTGTGGTAAAGCAGGGAGATACATATCAATCGAAAGCGGGCCAAACGCCGCAAGTCCTGCCATGACAAGTATGAATGTGACACTTGGTTTCTTCTTCATAGACACCCTCCTAACGTAAGAGTGCGTCAGTAGTTGTAATCGTACCCATGAGAGGGAATGAATAGTGTACGGAAAATTGATGCAGTTCTGTTTGAGGTGCCGCCATCATATCTTCCACAAAATATTGTTCGTATCCATATTGATATGCATCGCGTGCAGTCGTATCCACACCCATATGTGTAGAAATACCACCTATGATGATATTTTTAATACCGCGACGGCGAAGTTGTAAATCTAAATCTGTCCCAAAGAACGCACTAAAACCACGTTTATTAACGATATAATCTTGTTCAGTCACATTGAACCGATCTGGAAACTTGGCAAAATCCTTGTCAGGTTTACCTGGAAGTTGTTGTTCCGCAAGCTGTGGTTTCAATGCGTCTTTTCCATCGTGAAAATTAACACGGACGAATGCGATAAAGCCATCATTTTCTCTGAAATTTTGAATCATACGTTCTGCATTTTTTAAAACAGTCTGTGTTGAATGTGGTGCAGTATCCATAGATAGAATCCCATTTTGTAAATCGATTAATATTAAAGCTGTATTTGTATAATTGATCATGACATAAGTCTCCTTTTTTCATTTTCATATCCTCATTATAAGCTTGTACTTTTACAAACTTCTAAGAATTTGCACGCATGTTTACGTTAATAAATGAGAGTTCAAAAGCCTTAAATGATGCGGTATAGGACAATTAAAGGGATAGTGATTTATCATAAACGGAATCTGTTCCGAAAAAAATATTTGGAATGCATTCCGTTTGAAAAGTGAAAAGATATCGTATTACCATTAAAGTATTAAAATCGAAGAGATAAAGGAGTGTAGAAGGTGAACGTAAAAGGTTTGGAGACTTATTTGAATATCGATGTGACACAATTTGAAAGCCCCTCGATTGAGGCATTAAATCATTATGTAGCACAGTTTATGAAAAAAGTACCTTTTGAAAATATTGATGTTCAAAATCAAATTCGGATTTCGGTGGCGGTCGATGATATTTATGACAAAGTTGTAAACCATGAACGTGGGGGATTTTGTTATGAATTGAACACTTTATTTAAAACGTATCTTTTAGAAAAAGGGTTTACTGCATATAATGTGTCTGCGACTATTCATACACCTGGAGGCGGCCGCAGTTTACCTGGATCTCATATGTCTACGATTGTAGAAATTGATGATAAGAAGTATATCGCGGATGTAGGGTTTGGGGATTTGCCACTTCAAGCGATTCCTTTAAGTAAAACGAGTGACATTCCTGTAGTCCAAGATCATACGGGGATGTTTAGAGCCGTTTTTCAAGATGAACATGCCTCTCATTTTGAAATTCAAAAATGTGAAAATGATGTATGGCAAACGAAATATGAAGCAGAAATGACGCCACGTACGTTAGCTTCGTTTGAATACAATATTGATTATAATCAAACACATCCCAATTCAATCTTTGTGCAACGCTTAGTAGTGACGATGCCTACAAAAAATGGTCGTGCTACAATGTCACAAAATCATTTAACCTTAACTGAAAACGGTGAAAAACGTAAAATGGATGTCACACCTGATAATTATCGCCAAATGTTGAAAGATTACTTCAACCTAAATGTAAAAGTGCAACGCTTGGAGGATAGCGATGGCTCAAACACATAAAAAACGTCGAGACGCGCGTGAAAATAAAGCACTCATTTTAGAAACCGTGTTGGCATTATCGCAACAAGGCGTTAATATTGTAGACATGAAAATGGCAGATATCGCAAAAGCTTCAGGTGTCGGTGTTGGCACACTTTATCGTCATTATGAAAACAAGGCCGTTTTATGTATCGCATTATTAGATGCGCAGGCTGAAGATATGTTTAAAGAGATGGATACTTTTCTAGAAGCGCATAACGACGCTTCGACTTATGAACGGTTAGAAGGTTTACTGCGTATTTATGTCACTTTAAAAGAGTCACATTTTCAGACATTATCATTCATTGAAAAATCGATGAATCGTACGATATCAATGGTGGAAATCCCGTTTTATCATGAACTTGCGGTACGCATTAATGCTCAATTTGATACGCCACCGGATGATTATTTTATCACGCATATTTTATTACATTGTTTCTCTAGTGACTTTTACTTTTATGCTAAAAACAAAAAGGCATTCACGCAAGAGGATTATATTCATAAAGTGTTGGATATTATATTATCATAGTGAATATTTGAAAAGTCTGTACAGAAATCGTCATTAAATGTACAGACTTTTTTAGAATCAACAATTTTTATTATTAATATAAATGGTATAATACTAATAAAGCGTAATAACATTATATAATAATGACAATCACAACAATGAACGCTTTAATAAATAAAGAATAAGAAACTTCAAATTTCGCGTATCATGTAAAAAATTATATCTTTAAATAGCCTTTTAAATGTCTCTGGATTTATCATTTGATTCCGACAGCGATGAGAAGCCTTCTTTCTTTACACTAAAGCGCTCGCCCACAATGCATTGTTACGTTGATTTTATACTTGAGGTGAGGACATGCAATTTTTTGAGATTCAAAAACTTCCAAACAAAGGGATTCCTTTATCAGTTCAACGAAAACTATGGTTAAGGAACTTCTTACAAGCTTTTCTTGTCGTCTTCTTTACATATATGGCGATGTATTTAATTCGAAATAATTTTAAAGCAGCAGGCCCATTATTGAAAGATGAAATTGGGCTGACGACGACGGAATTGGGTTATATCGGACTCGCATTTAGTATTACATATGGATTAGGAAAATCTCTTTTAGGTTATTTTATTGATGGTAAGAACACGAAAAAAATCATTTCTGTGTTACTGATTTTATCGTCAATTTCTGTATTATTAATGGGATTATTATTAAGTTTCTTCGGAAATGTCTTAGGTATTTTTATTGTTCTTTGGGGTCTAAATGGGGTCTTCCAATCGGTTGGAGGTCCTGCAAGTTACTCTACTATTTCTAGATGGGCACCTCGAACGAAGCGAGGCCGTTATTTAGGATTTTGGAATGCGTCACATAATATCGGTGGTGGGATTGCGGGTGGTCTCGCATTATGGGGGGCGAACGTCTTTTTCAACGGTAGCGTGGTAGGGATGTTTATCTTCCCAGCGGTCATAGCGATCTTGATTGGTGTAGTAGGTTTATTTATTGGTAAAGACGATCCTGAAGAACTCGGGTGGAACCGTGCTGAAGAGATATGGGAAGAGCCTGTGGATCAAGAAAATATCGACTCCCATGGCATGACAAAATGGGAAATATTCAAGAGATACATTTTAAAAAATCCGGTCATTTGGATATTATGTATTTCAAATGTATTTGTGTATATTGTTAGAATCGGTATCGATAATTGGGCCCCGCTGTATGTAAGTGAACATTTAGGCTTTAATAAATCAGATGCGATTAACACAATTTTTTATTTTGAAATTGGTGCACTTGTCGCAAGTTTATTATGGGGATATGTCTCAGATATATTAAAAGGGCGACGTGCCATTGTTGCGATTGGATGTATGTTCCTTATCACATTTGTCGTGTTGTTCTATACGAATGCTACGAGTGTACTCATGGTTAACATTTCATTATTCGCTTTAGGTGCGCTCATTTTTGGACCTCAATTACTTATAGGGGTGTCATTAACAGGATTCGTGCCTAAACGTGCCATCAGTGTAGCCAATGGTATGACCGGTTCATTTGCGTATTTATTTGGTGATTCAATGGCTAAAGTCGGTTTAGCGAAAATTGCAGACCCTAAATCAGATGGGCTTCATGTGTTTGGCTATACACTCACGGGTTGGACAGACGTCTTCATAGTATTCTATTTTGCACTATTCGTAGGCATTATCTTATTGGGTATTGTCGCATTCTATGAAGAAAAGAAAATACGTGCATTGCATATTTAAAATTAAATGAACAAAAAAACATCGCCTTCCATAGCTATTATGGAGGCGATGTTTTAGATTACACCAGATGCATATTTTTATTTATCTTTTTTAAAGAATTCGGTTATTTTATCTTTAATTTCTTGTAATTTAGAATTCACTTTATCTAATTCACGCTGCATTTCATCATTATTGCCATTTTGGCGTTCATTTTCTGCGTTTTGTAAATTATCAGCAGTTTTATTGTATTCATCAGCCACTTTATTTGCTTGTTGTGTATCCGTGTTATTTTTCAATGATGCAATTTCTTGTTTCAATGCATCAATTTTACTTTGCGTGTCAGATTGGTTATTTTCAATACTTTTTTTCGCATCTTCCACTTGTTGTTGGAGTTGTTCATTTTTTTGTTGAACCAATTGCGCATCGTTTTGATTCGTTGGGTCAGATGTGTTGGGATCATTTGCCGCTTGTTTATCATTCGTGCCCGTACATGATTTAACGATTAAAGCGACTAAGGCAATAGCGACGATGAATAGTAATAAAATCAGCCATTTGTTTTTCCGTTTTGACGATTCGATTTCTTCTTGTTGAAGTTGTTCACGACGGTAATCTCTTTCATTATATGCATTTGAATTGCGCTGTGGGCGAATTAAAATACCACCAAAGACTTCATGTTGTTGTTGATCCGTTAAGGTGTTGATATTTAAATCCGTATTCAATTGGTTAAACTTGTCATAAGCAATGATAGTACCATCATCTAAAATCTTTTCAATTCTCGGATAATCTCGATTACGTTCTTGTCTTCTCACACGAATCCCTCCAATAAGGTGCCATGAATGACTATTTTTATAATGAATCATATAAAAAATGTATTGAGTTTATTTTATCCTACCACATATCACTAAAAGTGACAAAAAAGGCGCCAGTACTGTATACAGTCTGGCACCTGTTTAATAGGTTAAGATGATTTATTTTGTTTGGCGTGCTGTTGTTTTAATCCATCAACGATTAACTGACTTAATGCTTTTTGCCCAGCGTATTCTAAATGAATACCATCATATGCGAAATATTCAGGATGACCACCGGATGCTTTATGCCAATCGATGAGGTGGACGTTTTTATGTTTGTCAGCAGCTGTCTTCAAGGTATCATTGACATTTTTTTCATAGTCACGTGGCACACGTGTATTCACAAAATAAATTTGTGCTTTTCCGAGATTATCAATAATTTCATTGACTTGATCTTCAGTAAAAGCACCGTTCGTACCCAGTTGCATCACGACATCTTTATTAGGTTTCGCAAAACTTTGATATTGCGAAGAGATGAGGGCATTGGCTTCATTCAATTGACGACCGACTTTACCATCAATCGTCGCATTTGGGACTTGTTTTTGGAAGACATTACCAATATCTACCATCACAGAGTCACCAATAAGTAACGGCGCTAACTGTTTCGGATCAACTTTCTTTTGTTCATTCGTATCAGCAGGATTCGTTTTCGGTTTGTGCGTCTTATTCGTAAATGATGTTTCTTTTTGCGTACTATTAGCTTTTCCAAGTTGATCAAATTGACCACTCATCAATAATATAGATGGAACAGCTAACAATAGTAACAGCGCCAATCTTAAAAAGCGAGACGCTTGATGTGGTTTGAATGAAAATGCGCGAAAGCCTTTTTTACGAATTGGATTTTCAATAAAGCGATATGACAACTCAGCAAGCGCCACCATTAATACGACATCAATAATATAGACGTAATATGGAATTTGTCCTGCCACAAAATGGCGATGTAGTAATACAATCACCGGATAATGCCATAAATATAAACTATAAGAACGTTTACCAATCGCGACAAATAATGGATTGCCAATCAGTTTCGCAAACCATCCAGATGGGTGAACCACACTCGCAATCGTAAATAACGTCACGAATGAGATTAAATAAAAGCCACCTTGATAAATCCATTTGTCATGCTCACTAACATTAAAAATGATATAGATCAGCAACGCAAAACTGATGAATCCGACAAAATCAACAGATGTGCGGAGTTTCAACGCTACTTGTTTCTTCAAACGAAATGGTGGCCATACTAACGCTAACATCGCCCCAAGCAACAACGTTTGAAGACGTGTATCTGTACCGAAGTACACACGTGCTGTACTACTTGTCACCGTAGATAAATACATCATCAATCCTAATGAGATTAACGAGATGACAAAAAATATGATAAACGTATATTGTCTTTTTCGTAGCTTAAAGATCATATATAGAATAAAAGGAAAGAAGAGATAAAATTGCTCTTCAATTGCTAATGACCATAAATGTTTTAACGGTGCGATCGAAAATTGATTAAAATAATCAACATCCTGTATGATATACCACCAGTTTGAGACATAAAAGACAGCAGCAATCGCATCTTTCTTTAATGCAAGTATAATATCTGGTTCAAAAATAATGGCATACGTTAACACAACTGCAAGCATAAACATAACTGCAGGGATCAACCGTTTCACACGGCGTAACCAGAATGCTGGCAAGTCAATCTTTCCAGTTTTGTCGTATTCAGCGACTAACAAAGATGTAATTAAAAAACCGGAAATGACAAAGAAGGTATCTACACCTAAAAATCCACCTGGCAACCATAGAGGATTCAAGTGAAAGATTATAATTGCGATGACGGCAATCGCTCTAAAACCGTCGAGACCAGGGAGATATTTTTGCGTATGAACAGGTTTCGTTCTTTTTAATTCTGTTTGGGTCATTCATAACATCCTTAAATTTATTAAAAATTAGGCATCGACGCGTAAAGCGTTAATGAAACTATGTATGTCGATGCGTTGAGGTAACCGTCGTACGTCATTTCCAAAAGCACATACGTCCTCTAAGTTACTAAATTATTATATCTTAATAATAGCAACATATGAATAATATATATGACTTTTAGTATTTATACAAATGTAAAGGTGCTGAAATCAAAATGTAATATAACTTTAAATAAAGATGGCATTTTTCCAATAAATATGCAAGTTTAGTATTGGCGTTGTGATGCCGTTTAACACCAGTCATATCAAGGATGATATAGAGAAATAGATATTAATTTCATTATTATACATGCATATTAATGAAAAGTGGGGGTTTAGTGGTCTTGATTGCGTAAAATGATAATGATATAAAATTAAAAAAGCATTTAACAAATACATAAGGGGGAAGGGCTATGGTGGTATACACTATGTTTTTAATATTTTTATTTTTACTCATCGTTTTAATAACATTAGGTAACATAGCATATTTAAAAAGGGTAATACATATGTTAATGAGAAACATAAAGAAAGTGATTTATAAAGTGATTAATATTTTTAATATGATTAAAAATCAAAGTTTTAAAGGTGATCAAGCAAGTAGAAAAATGAATAGAATATTTTTACTGGAATGGATAGCAAAAATTTTACCCGTCTGTAGCCTTGAACAAAATTCTAATAAATTCATATATGTTGGTTACTTATTGTTATTCATAGGTTCGCTTTTGGCCTTTCACTAAATCAATTTTATAGCTCTAGCGATGTTCCAACTTTAAATTTAGATAAAAATAAAATCTCTGAAAGTTACTTTATGAATTACATCTCGAGGGAAAGTTACTATAAGAAAAAAATCTTTTTCATCGGGTACTGGTAGTAAACGAATTCATGAAGACACTTTGTTAACATTTGATATAATGCTGCCTAGTATTGTGGAACAGGAGAGAATTGGAGAATTCTTAGATAAATTAGACAATTTAATCAAAACTCAATCTACTAAACTAGATTATTTAAAACAACTCAAACAAGCTTTACTTCAAAAGATGTTTGTGTAATTTGACCGAATCGTAGAGTGAAAAAGTATTTATACCTCTCTTTTGTTGAATATAAGTCAATACATCCTAAACAAGTGCATTGCTTGTTTAGGATGTTTTTTTTATCTAGAAAAATTTTTTGCCCTTGTTTTCTCTTCATTTTTCACGTTTTTCGAAAAATTCTTCAATTTTTGAGGGGATAACCCCCGCATTTTTTCATAAATTATAGTAATTTAACGAATTTTATATTATTTAAAATAGTATTGTACAAATCTTAAAGGTGTGTTATATTAAATTCATCAAGAACAGCCTTTACTTTTTAGACTTCTGATTTTCCTCTTTTTTAGTGATTCTACTCCATTCCTTTTTACTTTATGAATCCATTTGTTGTTGAAATAGAAATAATACGATGATAAGGGGACGTATCGATGTGCTCTTAAGTGGACACCGATTCTTGAAATTCATCCTCGGAGGTGTTCCTATGATTATTGGAACAAGTTTTGTTAGACATTCAATACCTATGGTTAAACATTACCAAGAGAAATTAAAAGCGCAACAATGTGAAGCGGTGTATGTATCCTATTGTGATGCTTATTTTGAGGGCATGACGTTAGATGATTTGGACTTTTTAAAACACCCGTTAAACAATGGCGATACGGTCGTGACAGTATCACTGACATCTTTATGTAACTCTGTCGAATTATTTGAATCGCTTTTAAGAATGTTCCAACGTCGTAATATTCATTTTAAAGTGATCGAACATAATTTCGATTTTTCTCCCGAAGCCTTAACAGACGATGTCATTGAAGATTTGATTGGTTATTTTAACGATGAATACTATCAATACTGTCACTTTATTGATGAACAGCTCGTTCAATTTGGACATTACCGCTTTACACCTCAAGAAATAGAAGAAGTTTTAGACCTACTTAAGCATCAGTCTATAAGTGATTTATCCTCTAACACAGGTATTCCTGTTCCTACACTTGAAACGTTTTTGCTGCTCTACAATGAATATCAAAACAATGCGCATCTTTCTCAAATGGACGCATAGTTATTTTAAGCGATATCACATCACATATTGAGGTGTATCCTACTACGATTCACATTCTACTGACACATGAGATGGCTCACTATATTTACCTCTTTCCTTATTTTGTTTATCCCTTTAATTATTTTATTTATTTCTTTATTTGATTAGCGACGTTTTATTAGGATTTAATAACTGATTTTTCATAGGTTTATTGATATAGTGGGCCATTTGATGTGATGAGAGTTTCATGATGTTCAGTAGAACACGTTAATTTGCATGAGGGAAGCGACTACAATGATTGCATTCGTTTACTGGAAATCACATACATCTCAACACAAAATAACGCCTTCAACTGTCACATTGTTGACGATTGAAGGCGTTTGTGTCGTTTAATAGACGACATCGATATGATGTTCGGATGCATAATGTTGTAAGTTATGTGGTAGCGCTTGATTGGTAATAATGGTGTGAATCGCGTTTAAAGGTGCATAGGTCAATAACGTCGATTTGTTCATTTTACTATGATCGACACATACGTAGGCTTCTGCTGTTTTACTCATAATGATTTGTTTTATATGATTTTCTTCGATTTCTGAATTACTCAATCCGTTATTAATATTCACACCTGTGGCGGCCATAAAGGCTTTTTGGATATTAAACTTTTTTAACAATACGTTCGTTTCTAGTCCGATAAATGACCGTGTTGTTTTTTTGTATTGTTCGCCGATAATGAATAATTCGACATGGTTAAAGTGACTGGCTTTATTAATAACGTCCAAACTGTTCGTAATAATGGTAAACGGTAAATTTTTATCGACGTGATCTAAAATATGAATCGTTGTCGTGCCGGTATCAATATAGATAATGTCATGCGGTTGTATAAGTTTTGCGGCAAGACGTCCGATAGCTTTTTTACTGGCCGCATTTTCAATATTACGATCTGTATAATCTACCGCAGATGGCAGTGTAGGGTCGAGGGTTTCAACACCGCCATACACTTTCTTAACGCGGTTCAGTTTTGTTAATTCATTGATATCACGGCGTATGGTATTCAGTGACACGTCAAAATGCGCACATAATTCTTCTAATGTGACGGCTTTTTGTTGATTAATATAGGCTTCTATTTCAAAAATGCGTTTCGCTTTCATGTCGATACCTCCATTACTATGAATATACCCAAAATTAAACCAAATAACAACGTCAAGTATTACAAAATGATAAATAGTTGACAGACAATTGTGTATATTATAAAATTACAACCAATATATGACCAAAAGTTAATCATAATATGCTCATATATTTTTTATGACCATTTGAAAGCGCTTACGATAATAGGAGGTTAAATTATGGTTGAAGTTTTAAAGAATTATATTGGTGGACAATGGGTGGCGTCTCAAGCTACTGAAACCATTGATGTGGTTAACCCTGCAACGAAAGAGTTGATAGCGAAAGTGCCAGTGTCTACGCGTGAAGAGTTAAATCATGCAGCGGAAGTGGCGCATCAAGCGTTCGAATCTTGGAAAGAGGTTGCGGTACCGAAACGTGCCCGTATTTTATTCAAGTTTCAACAATTACTGCTTGAAAATAAAGAGGCATTAGCAGCGATTATTACGAAGGAAAATGGTAAAAACACGACCGAAGCATTAGGTGAAGTGCAACGTGGGATTGAAAATGTCGAATTTGCATGTGGTGCGCCGTCGTTAATGATGGGTGATTCGCTTTCTAGCATTGCGACCAATATCGAAGGCACTAATTATCGTTATCCAGTAGGTGTTGTTGGAGGGATTACACCATTTAACTTCCCAATGATGGTGCCGTGTTGGATGTTTCCAATGGCGATTGCGGTTGGGAATACGTTTATTATTAAACCTTCTGAAAAAACACCATTACTCGTCAATAAACTTGTGGATTTACTTGAAGAAGCAGGGTTGCCTAAAGGTGTCTTTAACGTTGTTCATGGTGCGAATGATGTCGTGACAGGTATTTGTGAAAATGAACAGATTAAAGCGGTGTCGTTTGTAGGGTCTAAACCGGTTGGTGAAATTGTGTATAAAAAAGCGACAGCGCATTTAAAGCGTGTGCAATGTTTAACAGGTGCGAAAAATCATACGCTTGTGTTAAATGATGCGGATATTGATGCGGCAGTTAAAGACGTCATTGGAGCAGCTTTTGGTTCAGCAGGTGAGCGTTGTATGGCCGCAGCTGTAGTTGCTGTTCAAGACGGGGTGTATGACCAATTTAAAGAAAAGTTAGTTCAAGCGTCGAAAGACATTGTGATTGGAAATGGCATCGAAGACAACGTCTTTTTAGGGCCAGTCATTCGTGAAGAAAATAAACGTCGAACGCTCGCGTATGTGGATCAAGGTATTGAAGAAGGAGCAACTCTCGTTTTAGACGGACGCGAAGGTAATCAAGATGACGGCTATTTCGTGAAACCAAGTATTTTTGAAAATGTCACAACGGATATGACGATTTGGCAAGACGAAATTTTTGCGCCGGTGTTGTCGCTTGTGAAAATTTCAAGTTTAAAAGAAGGGATTCAACTGGCGAATCAATCTGAATTTGCGAATGGGGCATGTTTATTTACTGATAGTGCATCGTCTATTCGTTATTTCAGAGAACATATTGATGCAGGGATGCTAGGCATTAATTTAGGTGTGCCGGCGCCGATGGCTATTTTCCCATTCTCAGGTTGGAAATCATCATTCTTTGGCTCATTACATTGTAATGGTAAAGACAGTGTGGAGTTTTATACGCATCGTAAAGTCGTTACTGCGCGTCACGGCGATCCGAGATGGTAAGGAGGGCGTTTATGTCACATTTACTTAAAAAAGCTGCATCTCAGTCACAAGCTGAGGTGCATGCGATTCATGATTATTCAATGGCTGATTTAGGCTTACGTTATATCGCCTTTCGTGTCATTGATTTAAAAGCAGGCGCGGCGTATGCCTTTCAAACAGAAGATTTGGAAGTATGTGTCGTGGTGCATACGGGACGTATTCAAGTGATGACGGATGATGCGACGTTCGACCACCTTGGACGTCGTGAAAGTGCGTTTGACCGCATTCCTACAGATAGTGTGTACATTTCACGAGACCATCATGTAGAAATCGTTGCTGAACAAGCTGCGACCGTTATTTTATGTTTTGCGCCATGTGCAACCCAACGTCCGACCGTATTGATTGCTGCGGAAGACAATACCGTTGAAGATCGTGGGAAATATGCGAATCAGCGTCATGTGCATAATATTTTGCCGGATTCCCATGAGGCAAGTGAAAATTTATTGGTCGTTGAAGTGTACACGAATCAAGGTAACTGGTCGAGCTATCCGCCGCATAAACATGATCAAGACAATCTCCCACATGAGTCGTTGTTAGAAGAAACGTACTATCATGAAATGAATCCCTCACAAGGATTTGTATTCCAACGTGTGTATACCGATGATCTCACGTTAGATGAAACTATGACGGTATCGCACCGAGATGTGGTCGTCGTTCCAAAAGGCTATCATCCTGTCGGTGTCCCTGATGGCTATGATAGTTATTACTTGAATGTGATGGCGGGACCGAAAAAGATTTGGAAATTTCATAATGCGAAAGACCATGAATGGATTATTCACTGTGACTAAGGAGGCATCAGTATGAAAGACAAGAAAGATATCGTTGCGATTGGACGTGCTGCGATTGATTTAAATGCGGTAGAGATGAATCGACCAATGGAAGAAACGAAAACGTTCGCGAAATACGTCGGTGGCTCGCCGTCTAATATTATGATTGGCGCTGCGAAGTTGGGATTAAATGTAGGCATGATCGCAAATGTGTCTGATGATCAACATGGCCGTTTTATTACTAACTATTTTAAAGAGGTCGGTGTGGATAACTCGTACATTCATATCGATGACGAAGGTCATAAGTCAGGACTTACTTTTACTGAAATTTTAAGTCCAGAAGCGTCAAGTATTTTAATGTATCGAGAAGAAGTTGCGGATTTATATTTAAGACCAGAACACGTCAGCCCTAAATTTATTGAAAATTCTGAAATGTTATTGATTTCAGGTGTGGCGTTGGCACAATCACCATCGAGGGAAGCGGTCCTAAAAGCATTGTCTATCGCAAAGGCTTCAGGGGTTAAAGTGGTATTTGAGTTGGATTACCGCCCGTATACGTGGACAAATGCCGAAGAAACTTCTATTTATTATGACCTTGTATGTAAACAAGCAGACGTGGTCATCGGTACACGTGATGAATACGATATGGTGGATGCGTTTAAACATTTATCGGACGAAGCCATCAGTCAAAATATTTTTGCGGGACAACACTGTGACCTTGTTGTGATTAAACATGGTGTTCAAGGCTCCTATGCCTTTACTTCAGATGGTACATGTTACAAAGGTAAAGCGTTTAAAGCCAATGTAATGAAGACGTTTGGGGCAGGAGATTCTTATGCGGCCGCGTTTTTATATGCCTTACTGAAAACAGGTGACGTCGCACAGGCCTTGGAATATGGTGCAGCTTCAGCAGCGATAGTCGTTAGTAGTCATAGCTCGAGTGAAGCCATGCCAACAGTGGATCAAATAGAAGCGCTTATTCAAGAACAAAGTCAGGAGTGAAAAAGATGTCTAAAACAATCAAACTGACAACAGGTGAAGCCATCGTGAAATTTTTGACCCAACAATATATTGCTATTGATGGTGAAGAACACCGTTTTGTAGAAGGTGTCATGAATATCTTCGGTCATGGAAACGTACTTGGCCTAGGTGAGGCACTGTCACACTATCAAGACGACCTTACCGTGATTCAAGGTAAAAATGAACAAGGTATGACGCATGTGGCGACAGGTTTTGCGAAACAATCATTGCGTCAGAAAATATTTGCGGTGACATCATCAGTTGGCCCTGGCTCTGCCAATTTAGTTACAGCGGCCGCGACTGCACTGGCCAATCATATTCCCGTGTTATTACTTCCTGGAGATACTTTTGCGACGCGTCAACCTGATCCGGTTTTACAACAAATTGAACACGATTACAGCAGTGGTGTAACGACAAATGATGCATTGAAGCCGGTATCACGCTACTTTGATCGTATTACGCGACCTGAACAAATTATGAGTGCACTCTTACGTGCATTTGAAGTGATGACGAATCCTGCGACGGCTGGTCCAGTGACGCTTGCGCTAAGTCAAGATGTCCAAGGGGAAGCGTTTGACTTTCCAACTTCATTTTTTAAAAAACGTGTGTATTACGTCGATCGCATTGTGCCAAGTGACCGTGCATTAACATGTGCTGCAGAGGCATTGAATAAAGCTGAACGCCCGTTATTGATTGTCGGTGGCGGTGCGAAATATTCAGAAGCACAGCATATCATCGATGCGATAAGCACCACGCATGAGCTTCCTTTTGTCGAAACGCAAGCAGGGAAATCTACATTATTGTCAAATCATCCTAACAATTTAGGTGGCATCGGTGTGACAGGTATTGCATCAGCGAATATTTATGCACAAACAGCGGATGTCATTGTTGGAATAGGCACTAAATATTCGGATTTTACAACCAGTTCTAAAACCGCATTCGATTTTGAATATGCCACGTTTATCAATATTAACGTGCGCCGTCCAGATGCGTTAAAGCTTGATGGCATCGACCTTGTTGGCGATGCGAAAGCCACATTAACGGCATTATCAGAACGATTAACGTTACAACCTACACGGCGTCAGCGTATGGATCAACTGAAAGCAGAATGGCAACAAGAACGCACACGTTTAAGTCACATTGATCCTACAGTGCATGACTACCAACCAGAAATACAAGATGACTTTAGCCGGTCAAAATTTCAGGATTATGTGGACGCACTTAAGACTTCTTTCCCTCAAACCAACGCCCTTATCGCCTTAAATGAAGCGGTTGCGGATGATGCCATCATTGTGGCAGCAGCTGGATCATTACCAGGTGACTTAGAACGGCTTTGGGAGACGACTGCATTCAATACGTATCATATGGAATACGGGTATTCGACGATGGGTTACGAGATTGCGGCAGCATTAGGCGCAAAACTCGCACATCCTGACCGAGAGGTGTATGCCTTAGTCGGTGATGGGAGCTTTTTAATGTTGCATTCTGAATTGATTACCGCATTGCAATATGAACATAAAATCAATGTCGTTGTATTTGATAATAGTGGCTTCGGTTGTATTAATAACCTTCAAATGGGGAACGGTAGCGACAGTTTTTGTACAGAATTTACGACGGCTTCAGGTGGCATTTTAAATATTGATTATCAAAAAGTGGCAGAAGGATACGGCGCAAAAGCGTACAAAGTTCACACACAAGATGCATTAATACAAGCGATTGAAGATGCCAAAAAATGTACGACCTCTACACTCATCGAGATTAAAACATTGCCTAAAACTATGACAGATGGCTACGCATCATTTTGGAATGTAGGGGTGTCAGAAGTGAGTGACAAAGCCGCGATTCAAGAAGCATTGAAAACAAAAAGACAAGCAATGCAAAACGCCAAATTATATTAATCGATTGAAGGTGAGCGGATGACTATAAAAATTGGACAAGTAGGACTTGGACGCTTAGGAAGGGTACATGCTGAGAATATTGTGCATCATTTGCCAAACGCGGAATTATACGCAGTGGCAAGTGTCGTGTCTGAAGAGCTGGATTACGCTAAACATACGCTTGGGGTGCCTTATACGTATACGTCTTACTCGCAAATGATTAATAATGATGCGCTTGATGCAGTTGTCATCGTCTCACCGAGTGGTTTTCATACTGTTCAAATTACGCAAGCATTAGATAAAGGGCTGCATGTCTTTTCTGAAAAGCCGTTGGGATTAGAGATGACAAGCATTCAAAAAGTGGTTGAAAAAATTGAAGCAACACCACAACAAGTGTTTCAGCTCGGTTTTATGCGGCGCTTCGATGATTCCTACCGTTATGCGAAACAATTGGTAGATCAAGGAGAATTAGGTGCATTAACGACGATACGTTGTTATGGCATTGATCCGAGTGAAGGCTTACCATCCTTTATCAAATTTGCGAAAGGTGCGGCAAGTGGGGGCATTTTTTTAGATATGTCTATTCATGACATTGATTTAATTCGCTGGTTTACCCAATCAGAATTTAAATCAGTCTATGCCCTCGGTCATAACATCGCAGCACCTGAATTAAACGCTTGTCAGGAATTGGAAACTGGCGCGTGTCTTGCTGAACTTAACAATGGCGTAATCGCCTATTTACTTGCAGGTCGGAATGCGCATCATGGCTATCATGTTGAAACAGAACTCATTGGGACGAAAGGAATGATTCGTATTGGTAATGCACCAGAGAAAAATCTAGTGACATTATACGATGCGAATGGCGTCGTACGTCCAACCTCAACACATTTTCCAGAACGTTTCAAAGCCGCGTTTGTTAATGAGTTACGTGCATTTATTGATGCGATTAAAACCCAAGCACCTGCTTCTGTGACAGGTATTGACGGTTTGAAAAGTACTGAAGTTGCCATCGCAATGCAACAAGCGTATGAAACAAAATCAATCATTCAACTTTGAGGTGAACGAAATGACCACATTTATTAAATATGCGTGTGCACCAATTGCTTGGACTAATGACGATTTACCAGAGCTAGGTGGTGAGAATACGTTTGAACAATGTATTAGTGAAATGGCCCTTGCAGGTTATGAAGGGACAGAAATTGGAAACAAATATCCAAAGGAAGCATCAGTTTTAAAATCTTATTTAGAGCCACGAGGCCTCTCAGTCGCAAGCGCATGGTTCAGCATGTTTTTAACAACGAAGCCATATAAAGAGACAGAAGCGGCATTTATTAAGCATCGTGATTTTTTACATGACATGGGGGCGAAAGTGATAGTCGTCTCTGAACAAGGACGCAGTGTACAAGGCCGCCTTGATCAAAGCGTATTTGATGATAAACCGCATTTTACAGACGAAGAGTGGACACGTCTCATTTATGGATTGCATCGTTTAGGCCGTCTGGCACAAGAAAAAAACATGAAAATCGTCTATCACCATCATATGGGAACGGGCGTGCAAACAACTGCAGAAATTCAACGTTTGATGGAAGCGACAGATCCGAAACTCGTGTCACTGTTATATGACACTGGACATCTACATGTTTCTGGCGAAGATATGTTAGCCATTTTTGATACGTATCAAGACCGGATTCATCATATTCATTTTAAAGATGTACGAGAAACGATTGCGCATGATATGAAAGTACATGGCCTGTCGTTTTTAGATGGTGTGAAACGGGGCGTCTTTACGGTCCCTGGGGATGGGGACATTGATTTTAAACCGATATTAGAACGGATTCATCAATCAGACTATGTAGGGTGGATCGTGGTGGAAGCGGAACAAGACCCTGCAGTTGCGAATCCATTTTTATACGCAAAGAAAGCAAAAGCATATATGGAAGCAATATAAAAATAGAATAGGAATGAAGTGGTTTCAACTTCATAGGGGTGAACTATATGGGTATTTTTGCGATTATATCTTTTATTGTTGTCATTACAGTTGTCGGATTTTATGCCTATTATCGGAGTCGGAAAATTGATACACATAATACGGACGGTTATTTTATGGGTGGCCGTAGTTTAACTGGATTTACTATAGCCTCAACAATTATTATGACCAACCTTTCTACAGAACAAATCGTGGGTCAAAATGGTCAAAGTTTTATGGCCGGTATGGAAGTCATGGCTTGGGAGGTCACAGCAGCAATCGCAATTGTGATTTTAGCTTGGGTCTTTTTACCCCGTTATTTCAGGTATGGCATCGATACAGTTTCTGATTTTATTGAAATGCGCTATGACCCTTTTACTAAAAAATTAGTGTCATTACTCTTTATTTTCACGTATGTTGTCTCTTTTTTACCTGTGGTGCTTTATTCAGGTGCGCTCGTATTTGATAAAATTTTCAACGTGAGTGCATTATTAAATATCAGTCATATGAGTGCAGTCATTTTAATCTCTACAGTGATAGGAATTGTGGGCATTCTATACTTGTTTATTGGTGGTTTATCTTTAAGTGCACATAGTGACTCCATCTATGGTGTGGGCCTATTATTAGGCGGACTCGCAATTCCAATTTTAGGACTGATGATATTCGGAGATGGAAGTTTTTTAAGAGGCTTTGATAAAGTCGTGCAACATACTCCAGAAAAATTGAATGCGATTGGGGCGATAGATTCTAAAATCGTGCCATGGCCGACACTCTTTTTCGGTATGTTTTTCAATAATTTATTCTTTTGGTGTACAAACCAAATGATTGTCCAAAAAGCATTGGCAGGACGCAGTTTAAAAGAAGCTCAAAAAGGAGCGATGTATGTCGGCATGTTTAAAATATTTGGTGCGTTATTTCTCGTATTTCCAGGGATTTTAGCATTCAATATGTTAGGTTCACAAGTGGAAAATCCAGATAACGCATACCCTATGTTAGTGAATGCTGTATTGCCAGAATGGGCATATGGGTTTTTCGGTGCGGTTATTTTTGGTGCCATTTTAAGTTCATTTGTCGGCTCACTCAATAGTACAGCGACATTATTTTCGCTTGATTTTTACAAATCTGTGCTCAATAAAAATGCATCGAATCGTCAAGTGTCGCGTGTTGGTCGCATCATGACCATAGTGGTTGGCATCATTGTGGTGATATTAGCACCGATGATTTCATTATTTCCGCAAGGGTTATATGCCGTTGTACAAGAATTTAATGGAGTATACAATATGCCGTTATTAGTTTTAATCTTAGTTGGATTTTTTGCAAAACAGACATCACATCAAGGTGCGAAAGTGATGTTTATTTTTCACATCGCGATGTATGCGCTTTCAAAGGTGTTTTTAACAGACATTCATTTCTTATATATTTTGAGTGTGCTTTTCTTTATAGATTTATGTATTGTTTTAACATTTAATAAAATCAAGCCCACTAATGTGTTCGACTTTAATGTGAATTACGCCAAAGTGGATATCACACCTTGGAAACATCGTTATCTCGTTGGCGGTTTGATTATTTTAGTCGTCGTGCTCACATATGCCATCTTCTCACCATTAGTGTTGGCTACAATTGGAGGCAATTAATATGAAATTAACAGTAGGTGTAATCGGTGCAGGTCGTATTGGACAACTACATATTGAAAATTTACGACACCATCCAAACATTCATATCAAATGGATTTCTGATTTATATTGTGAAAAACTCCAGGGATGGATTCAAAAATGTGGAATTGAAAAAAGTACGAAAAATCATATGGATATTATTAATGATTCTGAAGTTGATGCTGTAATCATTTGTTCTCCTACAGACACACACGTCGATATCATTAAAAGTGCGTGTGAACAAGGGAAACACATTTTTTGTGAAAAACCGATTAGTTTGACGCTTGAAGCTTCATTAGAAGCAGTGGAAGCAGTGCAAAAGGCTGGTGTTAAACTTCAAATGGGCTTTAACAGACGTTTTGATCGTAACTTTGCGCAAGTACATAACTACTTAAAAGCACATCGTCTTGGAGCCGTGCAATCGTTACGAATAACGTCACGTGACCCAGAACCACCGCCATTAGCGTATATTGAACATTCAGGTGGCTTATTTATGGATATGTCCATTCATGATTTTGATATGGCACGTTATTTGATGCAATGTGAAGTGACAGAAGTGTATGCCCAAGGTGCGGCATTAGTAAATCCTGAAATTAAAACGGTAGGAGATATTGATACGGCAGTGATCACATTGACTTTTGAAAACGGAGCAATGTGTGTGATTGAAAACTGTCGTAGAAGCGTCTATGGCTATGATCAACGTGTAGAAGTTTTAGGAGACAAAGGGATGATTTCAGTCGGAAATGAAAACACGAATACGTTAACCATTGCATCTGCAGAAAACATTGCACAAGACAATCCACCGCATTTCTTTTTAGAACGTTATCAACAAGCTTATAAAGATGAAATGGAAGCTTTTATTCAAGCAATTATTGAAAATCAAGATGTACGATGTTCGATAGAAGATGGTTTAAATGCGCAACAAATTGCTGTTGCGTGTAAAACGTCGTTAGAAACAGGTCAACCTGTAAAATTCTAATTTAGAAAGGAGCGCCGATATGCAGCCCATACTTCATCAAGCGCATGATGCAAAATATGCCATCCCTCAGATTAATGTAAATGGTTTAATTTGGATTGAAGGGATACTTCGCGCAGCAGAAAAAAAGCGCGCCCCAATCATTCTAGGTACGACCGACAAAATTATTGATTATCTCGGAGGCTATGAATTTATATGTAAACTCATCCATTTAAAAGCTCAATCATTAAACATCACCATACCGTATGTGATTCATTTAGATCATGGTAACAGTGTCGAAAGTTGTATCAAAGCCATTGATGCGGGCTATGATTCGGTCATGTATGACGGCTCACGCTTGCCTCTTGAAGAAAATATTGAAAATATGAAAAAAGTCGTCAATTATGCCCATCAACATCATGTTTTAGTAGAAGGTGAAATTGGAGGAATAGGGGGTAACGAAGATGGCTTAGTCAATGAGGTACAATATGCGGATTTAGACGAATGTAAACAACTCGTACAACAAACGCAATTAGATGCCTTAGCTCCTGCATTGGGTTCTGTTCATGGTCGTTATCAAGGTGAGCCTAAACTAGGATTTAAAGAAATGACTGAAATTAATGAACAAGTCGCTGTCCCACTTGTGCTTCATGGGGCGTCTGGACTATCTGATGAGGATTTAAAAAAGGCAATCCTACTAGGACATAGCAAAATTAACTTTAATACAGAAATTAACATTGCATGGAGTCAATACATACGCCAAAGACTCAATGCAGATGTCACTCTATTCAACGCCAAAGAGATAGTTGCACCATCAATCCATGTGATTCAATCTACAGTAGAATCAATTATAGATAAATGTGATGCAGCAGAGCGTGTATGATTCAGTAAATTTAAAATACGTATTACTTATAAATTGGAGTAAAACATGACATCTTAATTTTGTAAAATAGCCTTCAAAACGCATGTTGTCATGTGTTTTGAAGGCTACTTAAAATCCTACGTCAAGGGATGAGTGGATATGTGTAAACATGCCATTTGATACCACTGTTTAACCCCCTTCTCGACACAAATCAATGTGCCAAGTAAGGGGGTTAGAAATGATGTGTAGTCAGATAATACAGGCGTATACAACTTTATGGTGCATATTGTTATCATACAGTACTGCGTCAAATGAGGTGGGGTCTGTTAAGCAGCAAAACGATGTTGAATCTCACGTTGATTTTACAAGGAATTGGATATTAATGTTTCATTTAATACCTTATGGTGAGTAATTTTCAGATGCTTTAAGTTTTTTAAACTTGGGATTGCTTAATTCACTAGATTGATAAGCGTAGGCGTGTAAAATAAACGTGTGGTGTGGTGATTCTGCAGTTTGCGACTTAACGGGTGAAGGTCAATATGCATGTGTTAATGTGATACTGTGATCAAAAGTATGGCACATCAACGTTTAGAGGAACGAGTGGTACACGGTCTTCAACATTTGTACATAAAGCGCTGTGTCTTTCTATCATCGATGACTTAACCTAGTGCGCGCAATGAGAATAAAATAAGTCATGATGTTTTTAAGACAAAGGATGTTTCGGCGTTCGTGTGTCACTCGGCATGATGTCATCTTACATAAGGTGTTCTTCATACGAGACAGCACAACGTTTTGGGTGAGATAAGGTGCACGTTGGTCTGTCAATATAAGTTGTATACATTAAACGAGGTATGAACGATGGCCTTAAATACACGCTTTAGAAATTGACGAACATATGGGTTAAGCTTCTCAAATTAAATGAATGGTGCGTCGCGTCAATGGTCTTAGCGTCATGTGTGAGAAGATAACGTGGCGCCACATTTTTAACAACGCATGCAGTGCTAAGTTACCTTCAAGGTGTGTCCTTGTGTATAAGTGTGCGTACGTCCGGTCTCATAATTACATTGTAATTATACGTAACACTGCTCATGCTAGGACGAGATAACATATGCTAAGAAAATATATGTTGTGTCATAAATTAAGTGTGGCAACACTAAATATTTTCTATAACTATATTATAAGAAGTTTTAGTGTAAAAAGCAACATAAATTTACGGAATTTTCTTAAAAATTAAGTGTCATATATCTAAAATTAAGATGAAAGTGCATTATTCTGTGCCTCCAGAATGAAGTACAGCGATCATGAGCCTTTGTGTTAGAGGATGATGGTAAGCACTGTGTGAATTAAAAATAAACTCATAAAAGTAAGCTTGAGAAGTATCGCATAAAAAGAGTAACGCTAAATATATAAACAAACATCCCCTCACACTTTGAAGTAGTAGGGGATGTTTATTATTAGATGCAAAAGTCGTGTTATTTCACATGTGTCATTTCTAATTGATGAATCAGATGCGTTAACATATCGTTGTTCGGAGTTGGTATGCCTAACTCATGACCATATTTACTAATTTGGCCATTTAAATAATCGACTTCTGTTAAACGCCCATGATATAAGTCTTGGTGCATAGATGGATAGTGAAGACCTTGTGTTTCTTTAGGATAAGCGCCTTCAATTTTTTGAACGAGTGTTTCTTTATTTAATACGATGCCTTTTGCTTTTGCAACGGCTACAATTTCTTCGATGATCGGTTCGATTTGTTGACGTGCTTCTGGATATTCGCCAAATTCAAAAATGGTTTTGTCTAAAATTGTACATAGAGGATTTAGTACACTATTTAACGTTGCTTTCGTCCAAACAGTTTGTAGTACATTATCGCTTACATAAGCATTTAAATTTGCTTGGTTAAACATATCTGCAATGACTTGCGTACGTGCGTCAGCTTCACCATCTGCACGTTGTAAATCAATGCGCCCTGTACCTTCTAATAAAATTTGACCTGGACCGCGTAAACCTGCTGTCCACATGGTTACAGCTAAAAATATTTGAGATTTTGGAACAATTTTTTCAAAACGTTCATCATGGCCAAGTCCATTCATCATTGTTAAAATAGCGGTATTTTCATGAATAGCACCGCGATCTAATAGTGTTTGAACCATCGTTTCAGATTGCATTGCTTTCGTTAAAATAACAATTAAATCATACGCTTTTTCAGTATGTTCTGGTTTACATGCATCGATTTTCATGTAATGGGTATCAGTTTCGGTTTGAATTTCTAACCCATGTTCATTAATGGCTTTAATATGTTCATCCCAAAAATCAATCAATGTGACATCAAAGCCTGCTTTTTTTAATTGACTTCCTATACGGCCACCCATAGCACCGGCGCCTGCAATCGCAATTTGTTTCATAGTAATTCCTCCTTAGATAGACTGAGTTGTTGTATATTTAGCGTAATTTTAAACTAAAAAGTTGTCAATCTTATGCGAAGAAAGTTACCAAAGTTTTTATAAAATACTGTGGAACTAGATTTACATATAAATGGTTTGCTTTGCTAACTATAAAGCGTTAAAATATATTTTGTGAAAATAATAATGAATGGAGGTTGGCGATTTGTCAGAAGGTTTGACGACAGCAAAAAGAAATTTAATTGTTACCATTATGCTATTAAGTGCATTTGTAGCGATGTTGAACCAAACGATTTTAAATACAGCGTTACCAGCGATGATTGTTGATTTAGGGATACCTGAAACTACTGCACAATGGCTGATAACCGGTTTTATGCTAGTGAATGGAATAATGATTCCATTGACGGCTTTTTTAATTGATAAATATTCTACGAGACAGCTGTATATTTTTTCGATGGCTGCGTTTTTATTAGGCTCTGTGATTGCGGCAATGGCACCAAGTTTCGCGGTATTAATGATTGCGCGTGTCATTCAAGCTATCGGTGCAGGTATTTTATTACCGCTAATGCAGTTTATCGTATTTATGGTGTTTCCTGTTGAAAAGAGGGGATTCGCGATGGGGCTAACAGGTATTGTCGCGCAGTCAGCTCCAGCGATAGGCCCAACGTTAACTGGTGTGCTCATTGACTTTTCGAGTTGGCATGTGCCGTTTATCGTTGTCGCTGTCATTTCACTCATTGCATTTGGCACGGGTGTATTTTATGTAGAAAATTTAGGTCAATCTAAACCGACCTCATTAGATAAACGGTCAGTTGTTTATTCTACAGTTGGATTTGGATTGATCCTTTATGCGTTCAGTATTGTAGGTCATGTTGGTCCATTGTCTCCATTATTTATCATCAGTCTCATTGTCGGGATTGGTATTGTGGCAATATTTACGATACGTCAATGTCGTATCGACGCACCGCTTTTAAGTATGTCGGTATTAAAAAATAAAACATTTACACTATCTGCGTTTGCGTCAATGATGATTTATATCGGTATCGTGGGCCCCGCTTTACTCATTCCAATTTATGTTCAAACTGGACTTGGCCTTTCCGCATTTTTATCAGGATTGGTCATTTTACCAGGTGCGGTTGTGAACGCATGTATGTCGACGTATACTGGTAAAATTTATGATCGCTATGGTGTCCGTGTACTTGTGATTCCAGGTTTTATTTTATTAATCATTATGACAATATTGCATATTTTCTTAACGGCAGAAACGCCATTTTGGTATGTTGTCATGATTTATGCGATTCGCATGTTCTCTGTGGCACTATTAATGATGCCGTTGAATACGGCAGGGTTAAATGCGTTAGAAAATAAAGAAGTGTCACATGGCAATGCGATTATGAATTCGCTTCGTATTATTGCCGGTGCGATGGGAACTGCAATTAGCATTACCGTTCTTTCTATCGTGTCACGAAACTTTATGGACGCACATGGTCATTCGGCTAAAATGATGCGTGAAGCTACGATTAGCGGAGTCGATGCCGCATTTATTTTTACGACAGTATTAATTGTTATTGGCTTTGTTTTATCACTCTTTATCCGTGAAACAAAACAAAGCTCGTTATCACAATCATAAGACTAATTTTGAAAGGATGAACGTTATGGGTGTTTTTACAAATGAAGAAAAGGTTCAAATTTTAAAAGATGTTGTAGGTTTTAAAACGGTTAATGATAATGAATTAAAGGTATGTCACTATTTTAAAGCATTATTTCAAAAACACGGTATTGCAGCGCGTATTGATATGGTTGAAGGGCAACGCGCAAACCTTATAGCTGAAATTGGTGAAGGCTCCCCAGTACTTGGTATATCTGGTCATATGGATGTTGTAGCTGAAGGCAATCATAGTGAATGGACGTACGATCCTTTTACACTTACGGAAGCGGATGGTTACTTATATGGACGTGGCGCTGGAGATATGAAATCTGGACTTGTCGCTTTAGCCATAGCAATGATTGAAATTCATGAAAGTGGTGCTTTAAAACACGGTAGAATTAAATTTATGGCGACAACAGGTGAAGAAATGGAACAGCTTGGTTCGAAGCAGTTGTACGAAAATGGAGAAATGGATGATGTCGATGCGCTTGTTATTGCGGAACCGTCAGAAAAGATGTTAGTGTATGCGCATAAAGGATCTATGGATTTCCGTATCACGTCTAAAGGTCGCGCTGCACACAGCTCGATGCCAGTGATTGGTCAAAATGCGATTAAACCATTGATGCAATTTGTGCAACATATAGATGATGAATTTGATAAAATTTCGAAAGCGTTGAACTGCGAACGTTTAAATTTCGAAACATTTTTGGATTACATTAAACCAATGTTATCTGAAAACATGGATATGGATGATGTGTCACGCGTCCTTTATGGTTTAGTTATTACAAATACAATATTTAATGGAGGCACTCAAGTTAACTCTGTACCTGGACGAGCGACTGCAGAATTCAATGTGCGCACAGTACCTGAGTATGACAATGAACAAGTAAAAGCATTATTTAACCACTATATAGAGCTAATGAATCAACAAGGGGCGAATCTTGAACAAGATGTCTATCTTGATTTAGATCCTGTCATTACAACGGGAGATAATGCGCTTGTACGTCTAGGTGTTGAAACGGCAAAACAACATTTTGAGCATGATATTATCGTATCGCCAACGGTTGGTGTTACGGATGCTTCCAACTTATTACGTGGTAAAGATGAACATTTCTCATTTATGATGTTTGGTCCTGGAGAGCGCGCACATCAAGTTGATGAACGTGTGAAAAAAGCATCTTATTTAAACTTCATCGATTATTATATCGCGTTATTTACAACATATCTTTCAAAATATTGATGATGATTTAATGTGAAAAGGGGAGCTTAAGTTTTAATATTTTAACTTAAGTTCACCTCTTCTATTTAGCGCTTTTGTAAACGCTTTCTATTGTGCGGAATTGCCTCTGATGCTTGTATATAAAATTGAAAAAATAGCGCTTGTAGATTAATATAGTTTGTATATTTTATTTATGTAGTTGAAGTGAATGGAACTGGAATAACGCGTTGATTATTCTAGGCACATTCCAAATCTTAACTAAAGGGATATGATGAAATCATGGAACACAATACGGAGTTTGAAGGAAATGGACGACTTATTATAGGGATCGTTCTAGGCGTAATTACGTTTTGGTTATTTGCCTTATCTTTAGTCAACGTCGTGCCGACATTACATAAGGAGTTAGGTGCAAATTTCGGTTTAATTAATGTGGCGGTGAGTCTGACGTCACTCTTTTCAGGTATGTTTGTAGTCGGGGCTGGAGGCATTGCGGATAAATATGGCCCTGTAAAAATGACTTATGTCGGGCTATTGTTAAGTGTAATCGGCTCACTCATTATTGTCGTTTCACCACAAATTTGGCCAATGATTATCGGGCGTGGTATTCAAGGGTTGTCAGCAGCATTTGTCATGCCGGCAACATTATCTATCATTAAAGGGTACTATCATGGACGTCATCGTCAAGCAGCACTCAGTTATTGGTCCATCGGCTCATGGGGTGGCGGTGGTGTGGCTTCATTTTTTGGAGGCATTACTGATACATTTTTAGGGTGGCGCTGGATTTTTATTTTTTCAATTATGGTTGCCATCGCAGCAATGATTTTAATTAAAGGGACGCCTGAAGTGCCACGTAAAGCAAGCGTCGCACGTCAAAAATTTGATTTCGCAGGTTTAGTACTGTTTTTGATTTTTATTTTAAGTTTAAATTTAATCATTACGCAAAGTTCAGATTATGGTATAGGTTCACCTATCATTTTATCTTTAATCGCACTTTTTATTATTTCAATTGTGATTTTTGTCATCATGGAGAAAAAACGTAAAAATCCATTAGTAGATTTTGAAGTATTTAAAGACAAAGGCTATACAGGCGCAACATTGTCAAATTTTTTAATGAATGCGGTTGCTGGAACATTAATTGTTGGTAATACATTCGTTCAAGAAGATAAAGGATTTACGTCAGCGCAAGCGGGATACCTTTCAATTACCTATTTAGTGATGGTCTTAATTACCATTCGTGTAGGCGAAAAGATTTTACAACATCTTGGTGCACAAAAGCCAATGTATATCGGTAGTATACTTAATATGGTCGGTATCATTTTAATCTCATTAACATTTTTACCTACGACTGCTTATGTCATCGCTTGCGTGATTGGATATTTCATTTATGGTTTAGGTTTAGGATTATACGCAACACCATCAATGGATACTGCAATCGCTAATGCAGATGAAGAACATATTGGCATGGCATCAGGAATATATAAAATGTCATCTTCGCTTGGTAACGCATTCGGTATTGCACTTTCTACAACGATTTTTGCGATTGGAACATCTGCTTTTAACATGCAAGTGGGTGCGATGTTTGGATTATGGTTTAACGTCATCCTTGCATTCATTTCATTTTTACTTGTTGCATTTTTAGTGCCGAAATCTCAAGGTGTTCAAGTTGAGAAGTAATAGAAGGTGGAATGGTTTTGAAATGCTTACCCACTTAAGTATTAAAATTTAATTTTCAAAGATGTGGTGCGTTTATCGACCAAAACCCCTCGCTATGTCGTTAGTGAGGGGTTTGTTGGTATGGATATAGTGATTTATGGATTTATAATCACCTTTTCAGTCTAATACGTAAAATAGCGTAACAATTAAGAGACGTATTGCTGTGGTTGTGATATGATCAAGGATTTCACACTACATTTTTACGTAAAAAGTGATTACTTAGAGGAAGTGATTCTATTTGTATATCCCTTGCTAATTATTATATTCGCTTATAATAAGTTTAATTATGCCATGATAAATGAACTTCTATGAGGGTGTAATAAGTGATAATAAATACATTACTATACAATGGTATTAAAATCTAAAAAAGTATTTCGAGCTATGATATTTCGGAAAATAATAATTTTATGTGACTAACGTCACATAAAATTATAAATAGATAGTATAAAATTAGAATTGGAAGTCATACATGAGAGGAGGAAGTGCTATGGAGCAAGGGGTAATGGTTAGCAACAAAGGTTGCTCGGCATGCGCGATTGGTGCTGCTTGTCTAGCTGATGGTCCTATTCCTGACTTTGAGGTAGCGGGTATCACAGGTACATTCGGTATAGCTTCTTAATTGAATATTTACTATGGGTGTAACGACTTGTCGTTGCACTCGATTTATAAAGGGGATCTCTATATGCAAAGGTATATAAAGTTTAATGAAAATGTTAGATTACATCAACTCCCAGAAGGCGGAGTAATAGAAATGAGCTTCAGAGATACTAAATTTGATATATTAGAGTTTGAATATTTAGATTTGAATTCTTCTGCGTTTGAAGCATGTACCTACTTTGATGGTAGCAAAAAGATAATAGATATTATTCAAGAGATGTGCATTAAATATGATTGTGAACTTAAGGACCATATTAATTGGTACAGTAACTTAATTAAAGATTTGTACAGTAAAAAATTAGTTGAGCTCACACAAAATAATAATACAGGTCCGATTAACTTAACAGGTTCTAAAGAGTATATCACACCACTGCATACTACTTTTGAAATAACGCATAAATGTAATTTAGAGTGTAAACATTGTTATTTAGAAAGCTCTCCTTCTGTTAAAGATACACTAAGTTTTAATGAATTTAAAAAAATAGCTGATGAAATGTATAATAAAGGTGTTTTAACATGTGAAATTACTGGAGGAGAAACATTTGTTCATCAAAATGCAAAAGAAATAATAGAGTATGCATTAAATAAGTTTCATAAAGTAGGTATATTAACTAATGCTACTATTTTAAGAGAAGACGTATTAGATTTGCTTACAAAATATAAGGATAAGATTATAGTTGGTATATCTTTAGATAGTGTTGATCCAAAAGTACATAATGAATTCCGCCAACATCCTAAAGCACATCAGTTAACTTGTAAAAATATTAAAAGACTAGTTGATAGAGGCATTTTTGTAAGAGTAGGTATGTCCATTTACGAAGATAATATGTGGGAAATAAAAGAGATGGCTAAGTTAGTTAGAGAATTAGGAGCACAAGCATTTGCCTACAACTGGATTGATGATTTTGGTCGAGGAAAATCAATTGATGAAGTGAAATTAAATAAACAAAATGATATTTCTTTCAAAGAATTCGAGGTAAATGTTTTAAAAGAAAATAAAGATATCATCCCACTTATACCGATTAATGAAAATAAAGCTAATAATTGCGGCGCTGGATGGCGATCAATAGTTATGGATCCTAACGGTAATGTAAGACCTTGTGCGTTATTTCCGAAAGAATTTAAGATTGGTAATTTAAAAGATTCTAGCTATGAAGAAGTGTTCTCTAGTGACATTGTCAATAAATTATGGAAATTACAGTCTCCTCAAAGTTCTAGTTTATGTTCAAAAGAATGTCCATTCAGCGATTACTGTACAGGATGTTATTTGAAAGGATTAAATACAAATAAAAATCATCGAAAAGAGAATTGTGACTGGGTCATAGAACAAAAACTTGAACCCTTGATGGAAAATATTTAGGAGTGGTAATATGTCAAAAAATTTTTTGAGATTAATAATAGTTATAATTTTTGTGATTTCAACGGTAGTGTTCATATTGAAAAATGATTGGGTTTTTGCCAGTATTTTTGGAATTATCTTTATCGTATTTTTATTAAGATTAATACAAGGTGTATATAATGATAAAAATCAGTGATTTATATGTTTGGTATGACAAGGAATTTATTTTGGAAAATGTAAATTTACAACTTTCGAGTGGAGAAATTTATGCCTTGATTGGTAAAAATGGAAGCGGTAAGACTACACTTATCAATACAATTTGTGGAGTTTTATCCTCATTTAAAGGAAGTATTGTTATGGGCAATACTTCCTTTAGTGCAGAAAGCCATTCAAAAACAATACAAAGTAGTAAAAAGGAAAGGTATTATATAGCAGATAATCCGGAAAGAATAAAATATATGAATTGTTTGCAATATATAAACTTAATTTTAGATGTATACAATACGAAAAAAGATCATAAACTATTACAGTATTATATGGAAAGATACCAATTTTCAAATCATAAAAATAAGATAATTAATGATCTTTCACTTGGAAATCTCAAGAAGCTAAACATTATATGCTCTTATTTAATAAATACTAGGATTTTGATTTTTGATGAACCATTAAATGGATTAGATATTCAAGCCATTGAAAGGTTTATAGAAGATATACAACTATTAAAAAATAAGGGGTATTTAATAATCTTATCTACTCATATTCTTGATGTAATTGAAAGGTTTACTAATAAAATTGTACTTATTAATAATAGAAAAGCCACAGAATTAACATTTGAGAATGCTAGTCAAATTAGAGAGGTTTTGGGTGTGAATGAAACTACATAAATATCTAAAATATATAGTTCTAGCTGAGAGTAACAAATACAATTTGAAATCGATATGTAAATTACTAATAAGTGTATTGATTTTGTTGATGTTTGAGTTGTATTTAATTTTGAATAGTGGTATTGAAATTACTATCATTAAACATGCTCATTTTAAATTGATTATTTCTTTGACCTCATTTGTTTTAGCATTATCGTTTTGGAGTTCTTTTAGAAATAGTAATGTACATAGTATGTTTAAACCATTGCCAGTAAATATAAAAAAATTGTATCTATCAATGGTTGTATATATTTTTTTAGAGGTGGGTCTAAAGAGAATGATTTTTCTATGGATATTGCCCATATTTTTATATATACAATTAGGTATTAGTTTGACAACCACCATTATGTTGATAGTTTCATACGTATTGACAATTCTTTTAACTTTTAGTTGCGTAATTGTTTTTTTTGAAACAACTGATTTGTTGAAAAAAATAATTTTTACATTCCTTTTATTATTAGTGTCATTGTCCCCAATGTTATTTAGCTTTATATTTATTATTATAATGATAGTTTTAATAAATGTTTATTTTGATGGTATTAAACTGCTTGAAAACAAAAGTGTTAATAAATTTTTGAAAAAGAATGAAAAAGTATCGTTATTAAAAATTGAGATAGAAAAATGGATTTCAGATAAAAGTAATTGGATTAATAGTCTCATAGCAGTTATTTTTATAGCCATAATAACATTTAATATAAATTCTATTGAAAATATAGATCCAAATATTAATTACTTTTTAATCATGATAATTATATTAGCATTGAGTCCTGTTTACTTATTGTTTTCAACAGACAAAAATTATCAAAGACTATATGTATATTTACCTATAAATAAAATTAAGGTATTTTTAATTAAATTTTTTATATGCATGTTTTTAATGTTGACGATATTGACAATAAGTCTAGTAATTTTATCGTTAATTAAACACAACCTAGATTCAAGAATTGTAAACATATATATAATCATGTTTATTTGTGCATTTTTTAGATTAAAATTTGATCAAAAGTTTCCTATCTTAAATTGGTCGTCTAAACAGGATATATGGAAAAATCCGAAAAAATATGTTTCTCTAATCATTTTAATACCATATGTATATTTAGCCTTAACTTATAGTATTTGGATTACACTCCCTTTTGTGATTGTAATTTTTATATTAAGTAAAGTTAAGTCTAATAGGAGTGATTATTTTGTCTTTCTATATTAAAAACATTAAATCTTCTATATATAATTCCACTATGGAAATAGAAATTTTACCCGATATGGACTTAAATAAACTAAATTATTATCAATTGTTATCCTACACGTTTAATGAACTATTTGGAAAAATAGATTCCTATAAATATAGAAGATACACTAACCTAATTTGTTATAATAATCAGTTTTTCTGGTTACACAATGTTTTAAGTTTAGATAATAATTATGATAATTGTTATTTCACAAATGAAGATTTAAATGCAGCTAAAGAAAAAGCAGAAAAGAGTTTAAAAGAAAAGATAAATCAATTTCAATTAAGTCCTCATAACATTCATAGAAATGAATATAAAGAGATCCTTAGTTTAGAGGATATATATGGAAGATATAGATATGGAAAAGCAGAAGATTTTTATTTAGTAGATTTACAAAAGAAAGATATCAATGATGTCTTTTTGAAGAATTATGAATATAAGTATACTCACTATAACAATTTAATCAAAATAGATAATCCTGTAATACATAAGAAATATAATCTCAATAATAACTTTAGCTTAAGAAATAACATTTCAGAAGTAGGAATAGATAACCATCCTTTTTACACACTCTGTTGGAGTATTAAAACCAATTGTATTGAGGACATATGTTTTTACGGAAATTTATTACAAGCATATCTTTCGCATTATGGGCATTCAAAATTATTTAAAGAACTTAGAATAAAGGCTTACCAACTATACCATTTTAGTTCATATTTTGATAATGAATGTAATCTGTTTTTTATACACTTTAGTTCTGATATTAAGGAAAAAAATGATATTAAAAACTGTGTTATTAGTATAATGAATAATTTGTGGTTAAGTATTGAAGAATTTGAGAGTATTAAAACTTTTTTAGACACCGAATTAAGGTTTTTATTAGACAAACAATATGGTTATAACTTCTATTTGTTTAAGTTAGGGCAAAAATATAAAAAGTTTGCTCACCCATTTTGTGACATAAAAAAACTAAACTATTTAGAATTTAATAGCATGGTTAAAAATATGAAATTTATCACTTTAGATGAAGGATGATCATATGCTAGATGAATTAGATAACAATATTATGAAGATTCAATTTGGAGAACTTAGCGGTATAGGTTTTCATATAAAAAACTCATATATAAATTGTATCAGTGTTAAAATTAATTTTGGAGGGATAGATAGTAAAATAGGGTATGCTCACTTTTTGGAACATATGAAATTTTGGATAGGTGAAAATAATCTTTATGAAGAAATGAAAAATATAAGTATTGTCTTAAATGCTACCACTAGTGGAAAGAGTACTTATTTTACATTTTTCTGTGTTCCATGTATGACAGAGGATGCTTTAAATATACTTTTAAAGTATTTGAACAACCATGATTATTTAAAAAAGATTTTTGAAAATGAAAAGAAAGTAGTTATTAACGAAATAAAAGGGTATAAAAGTATTCAATCTCAGGACGTTAAACTTAATATCATAAGAGACCGAATACTAGGTAATGAAAAAGACATCAATCAAATTTCATTATATAATTTACATGAAATATCAAAGAAATATTATGATAGAGATAATATGAGTGTTTATGTCGTTGGAGATATTAAATTCAATAAAGATACCAATTTTAGTAATTATCAAAATGTTGTAACTAAAAAGAAGATTATTACACAGGATGGAGAGTGTGAAATACAAGGGACCGAAGAAGTGCTTTTTTTGAAAATTATCTTTCTAAATATATCCAATGAAAAAAAACTAATATATTATAATGGTGGATTTTTATATTACGGTCAAAAGCAGCAATTAGTGAAAAACATTACTCTATTTGAGAAAAATGACACATTGGCTAATAACATTTATAAAGATATTTTAGATAAAATGAGTGCAGTTGTTAGAATAAAAAATATTGTAGAGTTTTGGAACTTGCATAATAATTTTTTCTCGAATATACAAAATATATGCGAAAGTGAAAAATTAATGGATTTAATAAATGAACTTAAGGGTGAGTTATCATGAAATTAAAATACCGATTTTTTATTGTAGCATTGGTAGTTTTAGGGAGTTATTACGTTTTTGGCGTTAACAAATATATTGATTATTGGTTAACGTATTTTGTTATTAAAAATTCCTGGTCAGAATTTGTATGTATATCTGTAATAAATACACTTTTAGTCGTTCCGTTTTATATGTATATTAATAGTAGGATAAAGCAAATTAATCATATTAATGAGAAGTTTTTGAAAGAAAAAAACAAAAAAGATTTCGATATGGAGAAATTTAAAAAAAGTGTAGAAATTCCTAGTGGGAATTTTATTTATAAAGGTATCATCCCTATAATTTTATTAATAGGGATAGGCTTAAAAATTTCAAATCACTTTTCATTTGAGCTTCCGTTAAGGCTTATTGTTTTACTGTATATATTCACTTTTATAAGTACATTTTATTATAGTTATAGTTTTGTTAAAAATATTATTAACAAACGCTTCACTAGGTATATAGTATTACTGATTATAAGTGCGGTTGTTATGTATTTACTGTCAGTTGAGGAACAACTATTTTTAGTAATTTTTTCAATCATAATTTATCTATCTATTCGCTTAAGGTCTATAGGGAAATTAACAAATATTACAAAAATTTAAAGGGCACTCTTCACAGTTAATTTGATTTTTAATTGAGTCTAAATCTAATAGGATAAACTTTTTGCTCTTTTTATCATAATCGAGAACATTATCGCTTTTTAATTTAGATAAAGTTTTGGTTGTTCTTTCTCTACTCATACCACATAGTTGCGAAAGATCTTCATGTGTTAAATTAATATCTATTAGTATGGTCCCATTGTTGAGAATTTTTCCAAAAGAATTGGCTAATCGAACTAGATTAGAAAGAATCATTCCCTTTTTATTGTAAAAAGTATAGTCTCTCAAAATCAATTCTCTCTTTTTAATTTCATTATGTGAATATTTTAAAATCAATGTATTGAGGTCATCGTTATCAATTTTTTCCTTTAATTTATTAATTGAGACTTGATATAAAGTGGTATTTTCTTTGAAAAATAGATGGTAGTTTATTTGAAATTGACTGTACTCATCAACCGTTTCTATGTAAATACTTCCATTTTTACATATTTTTGATATTAGGATTTTACCTGTGATGTCTGTGTGCTTTAAAAAAGTTAATCCTTTTTCAAAGGCATATAAAAAATTCTTTTCATTATTTAAATAAACAATTTCATTTTGTTTAAAGTTTTTACATTCCCCATATCTTTTTATGAGTTTAAATAACTCATTGTTAAACTTTAACATCAAGAAACGTCCCCTTTAATAAGTAAGCTTTCAACTTCATTACTGAATCTATAATATTATGGTATAATATTATATTAAAAAAGTCAAAAGCATACAACGACATTAATTTGGTATGTGTTCTCGTAATTAAAAAATTATATAAAAATAAAGAGTTTATTAAAATGTTTATTAGAGCGATTTAAAATAAAGGGCTCTATTGCTAAGCCAGAAAAAACTATTCATTATCACATACACATTCATAAGTTTTTAGCTTACTGCTATATATTTTAATTCACTATGAGAAATTCTCATTTTTATAGAAAAAATTGCTTTCAATTCTTTCTTGTTCTAAATCCATTGTAAAATTTGCATGACTAAATCTTTCAAAATTAATCTAAAAAGGATTACTATTTATTTCATTCATCATTGGAAGGTTGGTAGTCAACAATTGCAATCATTTGTCATTTAATCACTTACAGTTTTAATAACTTCATAATAATTATGCTATAAACAATCTTTCGTCACCGCGTCAAAGAGAATTTATATTCTGATAAATTCAATATCTATAGACAGATCGAGCTATGTTCACCAGATTTACTTGATTGTTTCTCTGTAAATATTTTATAGTGTCCATCCTCATTAAATAAAGTTTTACATTTATTAATATCTCTAGCGAGTAGGGTTACTTTTACATTATTGTGTAATAAATTTCTAACAATCTCCAAGCCAAGACCACTTGTTCCGCCGGTTACTACAAAATGTTTATTCATAATACCTCCAAATGATTTTATTTTATGAAAAAAGAGGGCTTTCAAATTTGTGCCCTCTGATAATGCGTATTAATTCATTGCTGTGATTTGTGCAGCGTATACATAACCATCTTTTACAAAAAATTCGATTGTTTTCTTACCAATTTGATAGTTATAAACTGAACCTTGTGCTGATTCAACAGGTTTTTGTTTAGGCTGACCATAAACATTCACTAACGCTTTAGTTGAAACAGCCTTTGGACTTAACGCAAACATCACAGCGTTTGCTTTTTTATTACTTACATTATAGAAAGTTTGGTCATCTTTCTTCATTTCTTTTTGAGTGATTTGCTTTGTCTTTGTGATTTTATAACCGTTCATAACTAAATTGTCGTATTTAAGGCTATTTACGAAGTGTTTGTCGAGGACAAATTTACTGCTCGCTGATGTATAACCTTTATAAGTATAATATGGTTTTTGTGCAGCGTGTGCATCGGCGTGTGTATTGAAGTCTGCCATATGGCCCATACCAAGAGTTGATCCAAGTACCACGACACCAGAAAGAATGAATTTATTTAAGTTGTTCATATTGATTAACACCTTATATATAATTTTATTAATGTTATTTATTTTCAGTACAGTTTTAATACACTTAGATTATTGAAAGTGTTTTAGTAAATCTTTAGGAACTTCAGATTTTTTGATTTTAGATTGTTCTTTAATGACACCGCCATTATCCGTGAATACAATTTTGACGAAATCGTTTTTTTGTACATTTAAATTGTCATCTTTAGTTAATTGAAAGTTTTCTTTGGTATTATCACTATCGTTAGATACTAAGGTTTTAACTAAACCATTGTCATTACTTACTTGACCGTAGTACACTTCTTCTTTATTGAGGACGTACATGCTTACGAATAAATATGCCAAAATGATTAAAATCAAAATAAATGGTATACCTAATAGTAACTTTTTCATTTTTTTACCTCCTTGACAATAATATATAATTTATAGATTGTATTGAAACCGGTCCCAAGTCCTATATTTTATTTTAATAATAATTTACCTATATATTTTTGTAATGGTTTGATATTACTTATCAATTCATGCGCTCAATATAATAGTGGAATGAATGACAAAACAAAAAAGCTAGGAGCTAACTCCTAGCTTTGATTATTGTATGAAGTTAATCACGTTTCCCTTTATAGTTTGTAAAGAAATCGTTTGTTAGTTTTTTAACTTGTGGTGCAAGGAGAATGACGGCGATGATATTTGGAATCAGTACAATTGCTAAAGATAAATCTAGTAAATTCCAAAGAATTTCGTTCACACCAATCGAACCGATGATTATTGAAACGGTATAGATGATTTTCATCAGTGTGCCTGCCCACATGCCAAATAAAAATTCTGCCATACGTGAACCGTAGTACATCACAACAATGATTGTTGAAAATACGAAGAAAACCATGGAAATAGAAATGGTTGCACTACCAAAAAGGCCAAAGGTATCCTCATAAGCGCGTGATGTAAGTGCAGCAGATTTCTTATTGGCATCACTTGCTGTATAAACACCAGACATTAAGACGACAAATGCAGTTGTCGAACAAATGATGAGTGTATCAACAATAATCTCACTTACTGCCCAAAACGCTTGACGCACAGGATGATCTGTTTTAGCTGCAGCATGTGCAATCGGTGACGTCCCTAAACCAGCTTCATTCGAATAGATACCTCGCGCAAAACCCCAACGAATCGTTGTCGCAAGTGCGGCACCAAAACTACCACCTAAAGCGGCATCAGGGTTAAAAGCTTTTTCAATAATTAACCCTACAACACTTGGAAAATGTTGAATATTTAACGCAATAATAATAAATCCTAAAAGTAAGTAAAGACCTACCATAATTGGCACTAAAAATTCAGTGAATGTTGCGATTCGTTTTACACCGCCGAATACTACAAGTGCCGCTAACGCAGCGATAACGAATCCAGTTATTAAACTGTGTACATTAAACGTATCATGTACAGTGCTTGCTACAGAATGTCCTTGGACCATGACACTTGGAATAATTTCCAATGCTAATGCACATGCAAAAACAGATGAAAATATCATGCCTAATTTTTTATTCTTGAAACCATTTTTCATATAGTACGTTGGACCACCAACGAATTCACCTTTGGCGTTTTTCTCACGATAATGAATACCGAGAACGTTCTCGCTAAATTTTAGTGCCATACCTAAAAAGGCTATGACAATCATCCAAAAGACAGCGCCAGGACCGCCCATCATAATAGCAGTTGGGACTCCAACAATGTTTGCGGCACCCACTGTCGAGGATAACGCAGAAGTGAGTGCTTGCCTCGGTGTAATGGTTCCTTCACCGCGTGGTGTCTTATTAATACTGCCAAAAGTTTGTTTCATCATGTAACCGAAATGACGAAATTGTACCCCTTTTAAATAAATTGTTAGAAATAAACTTGAAATCAATAGCAATCCTACGATAGGAAAGCCCCATAACCATTCTGTGAATGCTTTAATCGCAGTCATATTTCTCCCTCTCCTTTGAACTTCCACATCAAATGTCAGGTCTCTCTATGTATCTCACTTAAACAAAATATTCCTAATAAGTGTGTCGTGACGTAATGCAAAAGTGTATTTTTTAAACCATACCCCTAAATAATGTGCATACTTATAATTTAAAACATATTGCGTAATAAATTAAGAGTTTTCGGACAATTTATTGCGAAAATTTTTTTATTGTGGTGACGAATGGGGGATAAATAAGGGTAAAGTAAAGCATCAAATGTTGATTGACATTGGCATTGAGTAACAAGGAGATATTCTTAGAAAATGGCGTTGAAATGCGTATGATCAAGTATGAAGATTGCTTATGTTTAGCTTTAAAGGATTAAAAGGTGATAGGATAGCTTTATGTACAGAGGAGTTAAACGACCGCTATATGGATGATCAGATGACTATGTGATGCGTGTGATATGAAGTGTACTGATGATTACAGTTTAGCATTTGTCGTACCGTTGATATGCTGTCTTATTTCAGCTTCATGTCAAATGCCACGTTGGTTTCGCATGTGTAACTCCCATTATAAAAATAGAGTAATGTACATCAAAGGACGTGAAAAACTTGGAAAATCAACAAACTAAAATATGGATAGCGTCTGGCGCCATTACTGTAGGGATTGAATTAGGTTCTACACAAATCAAAACTGTAGCGGTGGGGCCAAACTACCAACCACTCGCTTCAGGGGTTTATAAATGGGAAAATCAATACCGGGACGGCTATTGGACCTATGATTTAGATGATGTTTGGATTGGGATTCAAGAAAGTTACCGTTTAATGAGGGAACAAGTGAAACAACAATATGGTGGTACATTAAGAAAAATCAACGCACTGGGGATTAGCGGAATGATGCATGGTTATCTTGCTTTTAACGAAGATGATGAATTACTTGTGCCATTTCGCACGTGGCGAAATAATTATGCGAATTTTGCTAGTCGACTGCTAAGTTATCAATTTCAAGTCAATGTGCCAGAACGCTGGAGTATTGCGCTATTTGAACAAGCGATTATGAATAAAGAACCGCATGCGCATCACGTCGCTAAGTTAATGACACTTGCGGGTTATGTGCATTGGCAGTTAACGGGCGAACATGTCAGTGGCATTGGAGACGCATCAGGAATGTTTCCTATAGATACTGAAAAACAATATTATCGTGCGGATTTAATGGACCGCTATGATCGTTTGTTAGTTGAAGAAGGTTATGAACATAAGATTGAAACAATGTTACCACATATTTTAAAGGCGGGGGAATGTGCTGGTACACTTACTGAAGCAGGCGCAAGGCGTATTGATCCTTCTGGATATTTAGAAGCTGGTGTTCCATTATGCCCACCTGAAGGAGATGCTGCGACGGGGATGGTAGCAACAAACAGTATTAAACCCCGAACGGGTAATGTCTCTGTTGGAACAAGTATTTTTTCAATGTTTGTATTAGATGCACCGATGTCTCGCCCTCATCCTGAAGTGGATATTGTTAGTACGCCTGATGGATATGATGTTGCGATGATTCATGCAAATAACGGGACATCAGATTTAGATGCGTGGATGCATTTGTTTGAAGAAGTATTAACAACGATGGGTGTATCTGTTGAATCGTCGACCTTATATGAACGTTTATTTGCGACATTATCTAAAGCTGATGCAAATGCAGGTGGTTTACTCAATTATAATTATGTTTCCAGTGAATTTATTACTGACGTGAAACAAGGAACACCGACATTTTTAAGACATCGCGACAGTCAGTTTAACTTGGCTAACTTTATGAAGAGTCATATTTATAGTAGTTTTGTAACGTTGAAAATGGGTGTAGCACGCTTAGCAGAAGCTGAAGATTTAGCATTCGATTGTATTACGGCGCATGGGGGGGTATTTCAATCCCCAACCGTCGCTTATGATTTAGCAGCGGCACTCGATGTACCTGTGCAAGTGCGTTCGACAGCACATAGAGGTGGTGCTTGGGGTATCGCATTACTTGCATCATATATGTCTGAAACGAATAAAACATCCTTAAGCCACTTTTTAGACTACAATGTATTCCGTAATACTAAAGTAGAAAAAGTTGAACCAACTGAAGCCCACATCAAGGCGTTTAACGATTACGCACTTCAATTCCAAAAGGGGTTAAGAGGTCAAAGAGAAGCATATAAGCTATTTGAGCAGTAATTCAATAAAATAAGTAATCCCTCACAGTGATGATTGTGAGGGATTTTGTTATATCAATACGTCGCCATAATGGTTTTCACCTACGAACGTTTGTGTATAACACCATATTGAATTAAAGTCTTGGATTTTAACTCTATATGAAACGCCACACATGTCAATGGATGTAACGTATGTGTTAAAGGAAGGGTAAGGCTTTACCACCAACCATTAGCAATTCTAAATTGAATCGCTTTATCAATAGAACCATAACGCTCTTTAGCATAGTTAATCATGCCTTTCGTTTGTGTTTCTACTGAACCAGTACCCCAAGCTTCTTTCGTTTGACCTAATCCTTGATAGCCAAGTTCATTGACCGCATTTGGATTCCCGCCTGATTCAGGCATTACGATGTTATCCCACATGGCTTTCGTGCCACCTGCTTGGATAAATGCTTTATAAACTTCATTAGTTGATTGTGTAGCAGCATGTGTCGATGCAACTTCAGATACAATACCTGCTGTACCTAAAGAGAGTGAAACAGTTGCTAATGAAGCGATAAGTACTTTTTTCATATTGATTGTCCTCCTAGAATGTTTTGATTCAAGTATCAAGCGTTCTGGAACTATACGCTCAATAAAAAAAGTTACGCGTCCTAGGTTAACAAATCTAAAACGGTCGTGGGTTACAAAGAGATAAAAATTTATTAGAATTTATGACAATTTTAAGACAAAATATTTCTGCGATATATCATAATACTTTAATATATATTTTATAGATTGAAAATTTAGGTGGGAGAAACAATGCATTTCATAAAATATGACTAGAAGAAATAAAAGAGGTGAAGGGGATGACAGAAAAAACAGAAACGAGATTGGCTTATCATCAACTGTTAATGGGGATGATTACATTATTTGTGGTCATTGCGTTAGGGCGTTTTGCATATACACCAATCATGCCTTATATGCAAGCGGCGACACACTTGGGAGATAAAGATGCCGGATTATTAGCAACGTTCAACTATTTAGGCTACTTAATTGGTGCCATTATTCCAATGTTTTGTCTGATACGTTCGAAAGTCTTTGATTTAAAGTTATATTTGTTACTTAACGTGATTACGATGTTTTTACTTGGTATCACAACAGAATTTTGGATGTGGAGTATTTTAAGGTTGTTAAATGGGATTGCAAGTGGTGTCGGCTTTGTATTGGCATCGAATGTCGCACTTGAGGCGTTACGACGTGCAGGTAAACATGCGATTTGTGGGTTGCTTTATAGTGCAGTAGGTGCAGGTATATTCACAAGTAGTATTTTTGTTTTCTTTTATACAGATACACATAATTGGGATATGACGTGGATGATTTTAGGAGGCGTGTCCTTTGCGCTCGCATGTATTGTTATGGTGATGTTAAAAGAACCACCGCGCATGACGCATACCGAGAACATAACGACGCACACACAACGCCGTAAATATCCACGTGCGTATTATATTACATATTATCTTGCCTATTTTAGTGAAGGGGCAGGGTATATCGTGACTGGAACGTTTCTGGTAGCGCTCATAAAAGCAATACCAGAACTTGAACCATATGCGCCATTAAGTTGGATGTTTGTCGGACTCGGTGCGATACCTTCTACAGTGATGTGGTCGATTATTGGTGAAAAAATAGGGAATGGTCGGGCAACTCAAATGTGTTTTGTCATTCAAGTAATTGCAGTATTAATGCCAATCCTCACAACAAATATGATTGCATTAATGATTAGTTCTATGCTATTTGGTAGTACGTTTTTAGGATTGACGACATTATTTATGTCGCAAGGTCAAAAAATTGCATATGAAATAAGGAATGGCCATGTTGTTTCATTAATGACATTTATTTATAGCTTTGGTCAAATGATGGGCCCATATGTAGCGGGGGTGATACTCGCTCATACAGTTGGCTATTCAACAGCGCTTATATTTGCGAGCATCATTTTGACGATGGGGCTCATTAGTCACATCATCAGTCAGAGGTATGTTCACCAATATCAATAAAATTCATAGCCCTCTTTATTTAGAAAGTTTATGCAAAATTTTTATATTTTGTGATTATTTTGTTTTAACTAGGGTACACAAGAGTTAGGTAAATCAAAATTTAAGGAGGCAGTACATATGAACAACGTATGGGGAACATTCAAGGGTGCTATTGAAACAATTGTCAATTTCATTCCGAACTTAATTAGTGCTATTTTACTTTTATTACTCGCATGGATTATTGCTGTAGTAGTAAAAAATATTATTGTTAAAGGTTTAAACGCATTAGGTGTAGATAAATGGCTAGAGCGTAAAGGGTTAGTGAATAACAATCATGCACATGATGGCCATAAAGGTAAACGTTCAGAATCAGAAGGTTTAATTCGTACACTTGGTAAATTAGCGTATTTCCTAGTATTCTTATTATTCTTGCCGCCGGTATTTGATGCTTTAGGTATGAAATCAGTATCAGAACCGATTAAAGGTATGATGAACAGCGTATTTGAATTCGCTCCAAAAATTATTGTTGCGATTGTCATTTTAGTATTAGGTTTATTCATTGCTAAAATGTTAGGTACATTAGTGAAAAACTTACTTGCAAGTTTAAATGTGAGTCGTTTTAACCACTATGTGAACTTTGGAAACAATTCTAGAGAAGGTATCGACATTCCTGAAGCTGCAGGTTGGGTTATTACAACATTAATTGGATTATTCTTCGTCGTTCAAGCTTTAACAACTGTAAATTTAGAAATCTTAAATGGTATTGGTAAAGCAATTATTGGCTACTTACCATTAGTGATTTCAGGTATTATCATTTTAGGTTTAGGTCTTATCGGTGGTAACATTTTAGCTAAACTTGTTCGCCGTGCAACAGGTCATACATTACTTGCGCAAGTCGTTAAATACTTATTAATCATTGTGGCTGTATTTATGACATTAGATCAATTAAACTTTGCGCAAAGCATTGTTAACGTTGCATTCTTATTAATCTTAGGTGCTGTTGCAGTTGCATTTGCTATCGCATTTGGTATTGGTGGGCGTGGCTTTGCTGAAAAGCAATTAAACAGCTTGTCAAACCGTATTGAAGAAGATAAACGTAATCCAGATTATGGTAACTATGATGATGGTTTATTTGGTTCAAAATCTAAACAAGCGAATCATGCACAAGGTAATCATCAAGACAATTATGATTACACAAATCACAATCACTCAGATTTTGACCAAACACATGTAGATCATTCACATAGTCATGATCAATTCGAACATAGCGAATTTGATGCAGATCAACGTGAAATTGAACGCCGTGAAGCGGAACAAAAATCAAATTACGTTAAAGATGAAGATATTGAAGAGCGTCGTGAACAACGCCGTGAACGTCGTCGTGACCCACGTGACCGTTACTAATTGAATCAAGTTAAAAAGCCTAGAA